>DASZDB010000218.1:0-2277 GCA_035942495.1 Solirubrobacteraceae bacterium | reverse complement strand
GTTGACGACGTTGCCGCCGATCAGCACCTCGCCGCCGGTCGGCTCCTCCAGGCCGGCGATCGTGCGCAGCAGCGTCGTCTTGCCGCAGCCCGACGGGCCCAGCAGGACGAGGTACTCACCCTCGGTCGTCGCGAGGTCGACACCGTCGATCGCGCGGACGTCGCCGCCGCGGAAGTGCTTGGTCAGACCCCGGACCTCGACCGCGAGGGCCACCTAGCGGTCGCCTCCGCGCGTGACGGTGAGGCGCATTACGCCTGACCGATCAGGCCCCGCTTGCGCCACTTCTCGAAGATCGGCCTGATCTGCGCCTCGGTGCGCGCGACGGCCTCCTGCGGGCTGGAGCGGCCGCGGGCGGCGCGGGCGTACATGTTGGGGATGAGGAACGTCCCGAACACCTCGCCGATCGCGGTGTTCGCGTATCCGCGGTGCCCGACGTTCGTCGACCAGTCCAGCGCGTTCTTCAGCACAGCCAGCTTGTTGGCCGGCTTGGAGCCGAACGGGTCGTTGTCGAGCCAGCCCGGAAGCTGCGGCACGAGCTTGGCGAACGCCGGGAAGTCGTAGAGCTCGCTCTCATACGTCGCGCGCGCGAAGTTCGCCGTGTAGTGCAGGAGGAACTCCTGGGCTGCCTCGGGGTTCTTGGCGTGCTCGGGGACGAGCCAGTTGTACATGACGTGCTGCGCCGCCGTGTCGGTCGCGGGGCCCTTCAGCGCCGGGACGAAGAACACGTCCTCGGCGACCTTCGGATTGACCTGCTGCATCGTGCGGTAGGCCGAGATCGAGTTGACGATGTAGGAGAGCTTGCCGGCGACGAGCGCCTGGTTGTTGGACGCGGGGTTCCAGGCGAAGACCTCGTTGGTCATCGCGTCCTCGTACAGGCCCTTCATGTAGGTCACGGCCGCGACGGTCTGCGGTGAGTTGAGGATGACCTGCTCGCGCTCGTCCTGGATCGCGCCGCCGTAGGACCACAGCAGCGATCGGCCCGCCATGTTGGAGTCGATCTCCTGCGACATCCCGATGCCGACCGGGGCCTTGCGCTTTGACTTGATCTCTGCGCCGCCCCTGCGCAGGTCGTCCCAGGTCTTCGGGCCGTCCGGCAGTCCGGCCTCGGTCCACATGCTCTTGCGGTAGTTGCCCGGGTCGGGCACCCAGCCGGGGCTGTAGGCGTAGTACTTGTTCGTCGTCGGGTTGAGGCTGCTGCGCCGGCAGAGCTCGATCTGCTTGCCGAAGCGCTGCTCGGCCTCCTTGCTGACGTCGGCGAGGTCGATCACGCTCGGCTCGAGCTGTGGCAGCGGGCCGATGAACGACGCCAGGTCATGGCCGGACCGGGCGGAGATCTCGGACTCCAGGCGCGCCGGGATCGTCGTGACCTCGATGTGGTCGACGGTCACCTTCACGCCGACCTTGCGGCCCCAGTCCGCCGCGAAGCGATCGAACCACTTGTCGTGGCGGGGCACGAAGTGGCTCCAGACGAGGATCTTCAGCTCACCGGAGAGCTTCTGCGAAGGGTCGGTGAACTCCTCGGCCGGGGCGCCGGCGGCCCCGCCGCTCGTGGCCGCGTCGTTGCCGTCGGATCCTCCGCACCCGACCAGCACGATCGTCGCCGCGGTTCCCTGGATGAACCTGCGGCGGGTGATTACGAACGGCCTTCCCCGCTCGGTCATCGTGGGCCTCCCCTGTCATCGGCGGTGCAACAGGGCCGACCGTAGCTCGCGCGCGGCGCGCTGTCCAGCGGCGAGTGCGGGCACACCACCTACGTGTCCCAGACGACGCGCAGCTCGGGCGGCTTGCGGAACACCAGGCCGCGCGGCGCGGTCGGGCTCGCCGGGTCCAGCCGCAGGCCCGGCAGCGCGCCCAGCAGCCGCCCGACGGCGGTGTGGGCCTCCAGGCGCGCCAGGTGCATCGCGATGCAGGCATGTGGCCCGTGCGCGAACGCGAGGTGGCGGTCGGCGTTCTTGCGGTGTACGTCGAAGCGGTCGGGCTGCGCGAACAGCGCGGGATCGCGGTTCGCGCCGGCGATCGAGACGCGCACGAGCTCGCCGCGCACGATCGGCGCGCCGGCGAGCTCCACGTCGGCCGTCGCGTAGCGGTCGACGACCGCCGCCGCCGGCTCGAGGCGCAGCGACTCCTCGATGGCGTTGGCCAGCAGCGCAGGGCTCGCCGTGACGAGCGCGCGCTGATCGGGATGCGAGAGCAGGTGCCAGACCGCGTTGGCGATCATGCCCTCCGTCGTCTCGATGCCCCCGAACAGCATCACAGCCGCGTTGGAGACGACGCGCT
>DASZDB010000217.1:0-4272 GCA_035942495.1 Solirubrobacteraceae bacterium | reverse complement strand
GTCGTGCGCATCGTGAAGTCCGTACGCCCGGGGTCGACACGTTCGGGCGAGAAGGCGAGGCTGAAGTCGATCCCGGCGACGAGCCCCGACTCGGCGAGGATCGGCGCGAGGCGGTCGCGCGTCGTGCCGGGGTACGTCGTGGACTCGAGGACGACGAGCTGACCGGCCTGCAGCACCTCGGCGAGCGCGCGCGACGCGGCGACGAGCGGCCCGAGGTCGGGCTCGCGATTGGCCGTCAGCGGCGTCGGGACGCAGATGAGGATCGCGTTGCAGCGCACGAGCTCGGCGAAGTGTGTCGTGGCCTCGATCCGCGGCGCGACGGCGGCCAGCACATCGTCGTCGACGTCCTCGATGTACGACTCGCCGGCGCGCAGCGCGTCGACCTTGCGCCGGTCGATGTCGACGGCGACGACGTCATGTCCCTCCGCGGCGAAGGCAACGGCGAGCGGCAGCCCCACGTAGCCCATGCCGATGACTCCGACGGCCATAGTCGGGCGAGTCTAGAAGTTCGCCGACCGCAACGTGCGCCGGGGTGCGACGCGCGTTCGGCCCGCCGCGCCGCTCTCACGGCTCGGCCGAGCGACGGGTCACGCCGGCGCGGCCAACGCAACGTTCCCCGCGCTGAGCAGGACCGTCGCCCCGTTTTATCGAACAGGATGTGGGTAGCGGTCCCTTACAAGCGGTTATGAAAGAACGCAACCTTCCGGTCCTCGGAGCGTTCTCACTCGTACCCTGAACCGGACGTCTAAGCGTCCAACCTGATGATCCACCCCCTTCCCCCCTTCAGCGGGTCGCCGCGGCATTCCCAGCCGGGCCACCGGCCACTTGTTCCCGACGTGCAGTTTCCATTCTGCCCGCCGCCCTCCCGTGCCTCTTAGCCAGCCCCAGCCAGCAGCTCCGGCGGATCCCGTGCCCGTCCGCGAGGCGGGCGCCACCGCCCTGCTCGACGAGTCGGCCCACGTCGCACCGCGGTCGCTCGAGCGCGCCGCCGTGCTCGACATCCCGCTCGCGATCGGCGACTACGAGAGCACGATGGACTGGATGGACGAGGTGATCCAGTCGCGCCGGCGCGCGTCGATCAGCGCGGCGGCCGTGCACCTCGTGATGGTCGCGCAGGATGACGCCGAGACGCGCGAGGCCGTGCGCGAGATCGTCACCGTTCCCGACGGCCAGCCGCTCGTCTGGGCGCTGCGTGCCCTCGGCCACCCCGCCGCGTCGCGTATCTACGGCCCCGAGCTGATGGCCCGCTACTGCGAGCGCGCCGCCCAGAGCGGGGTGAGGATGTACCTCTACGGCGGGCGCAGCCAGGGCGCGCTCGTCCAGCTGGTGCTCAACCTGCGCCACCGCTTCCCCGGCCTGCAGATCGCGGGCGGATACTCGCCGCCGTTCCGTCCCGAGACCGAGGAGGAACGCGACGCGATCGCCGCCGAGATCAACGCCTCGGGCGCCGACATCGTCTGGGTGGGCACGGGCCAGCCCAAGCAGGAGAAGTGGATGGCGGACATGCGCGACCGCCTCGACGCGCCGGTCCTGGCCGGTGTCGGGGCCGCGTTCGACTTTCACGCCGGCCTGGTGCCGCAGGCACCGCCCTGGATGCAGACGAGCGGGCTGGAATGGACGTACCGCCTCGCGCACGAGCCGCGCCGCCTCTGGCGTCGCTACGCGCGCTACAACCCGCGCTTCGTCGCCGGGTTCGCCCGTCAGTGGCTGCGCCACAGCCTCGTCGGCGCCAGCACCGAATAGTCTTCTCCCGATGCTTGCCGACGTTTCGGTCATCGGCCTAGGCCGCGTCGGCCTTCCGCTCGCGCTCTCGTTCGCCGATCGCGGCCTGCGCGTCATGGGCATCGACAACGACCCCGTCCGCCTCAACGCGGTCCGCGCCGGCCAGATGCCCTTCCAGGAGACGGGCACCGACGAGCTGCTCGAGCGGCTGCACCCGACGGGACTGCTGCAGCTCTCCGACCGCGTCGAGGACGCCGCTGCCGCCGACCACATCGTCATCACGCTCGGCACGCCGTCGTTCTCGCACATCGAGATCGACATGAGCGCCGTCCGCTCGGTCGTCGACGACCTGATCCCGCACCTGCGCGCCGGCCACGCGCTCACGCTGCGCTCGACGATCGCGCCCGGCACGACCGACTTCGTCGCCGGCTACATCGCCAAGCACCGCGACTTCGAGATCGGCGAGGAGCTCTTCGTCGCGCACTGCCCCGAGCGCATCGCGGCCGGCCACTTCCTCGAGGAGATCACGACCCTGCCGTGCATCGTCGGCGGCGTCGGCGAGCAGTCCGGCGATGTCGTCGCGAGCCTCTTCGAGGTCTTCGGCGCGCGGATCGTGCAAACCACGCCGGTTCAGGCCGAGCTGGCGAAGATCTGGACGAACATCATCCGCTACACGCAGTTCGCGCTGCCCAACCTGCTGATGATGGACTGCGACCAGTACGGCGCGAACGTCTTCGAGGTCATCGACCTCATCAACCGCGACTATCCCCGCGGCGGCATCGCGCGGCCGGGCTTCACGGCCGGCACCTGCCTGCGCAAGGACTTCACGTTCTCCGAGGAGCGCTCGTCGGCACCCGGGATGCTGCTGGCCGTCTCACGCGTCAACGAGACGGTGCCCCACTTCCTCGTGGAGGGCGTCAAGCGGCGCCTCGGCCAGTTGTCGGGCCGCAAGGTCGCCGTGCTTGGCCTGGCGTTCAAGGCCGACACCGACGACGAGCGCGACTCACTGGCGCACAAGCTCGTACGGCTGCTCGAGCGCGAGCTCGCGGATGTCGCGATCCACGACCCGCACGTCGCGACGCCGACGCAGCCGCTCGACGAGGCGGTGACGGGGGCGGAGGTCGTCTTCGTCGCCACCAACCACTCCGCGTTCTGCTCTGCGCAGACGCTGGAGCGCATCGGCGAGTGCGCCAGTCGCGAATGCCTCGTGGTGGATCCGTGGGACTGTTTCGGTGCAGCCCAGGTGTTCGCGTACGCATCCGAGCTGGCGATCTTGTCGGGCACGCTCTGACCCCGGCAGTACGCTTGCC
Organism: Solirubrobacteraceae bacterium; assembly: GCA_035942495.1. GTDB lineage: Bacteria > Actinomycetota > Thermoleophilia > Solirubrobacterales > Solirubrobacteraceae > CADCVQ01. The sequence goes on along the minus strand of DASZDB010000217.1, from coordinate 1,240 downwards.
CTCCATGCGGCGCAGCATCGAGAGCTCCGAGGCCGGCCCCCCGTGAGCCCGCCCCGCGCGCTGATCACGGGCATCGCCGGGCAGGACGGCTCGTACCTCGCGGAGCTGCTGCTCGAGAAGGGCTATGAGGTGTTCGGGATCGTGCGCAACTCGCCGCTCGCGCGCCATCAGAACCTCGTCGACATCCAGGACGACATCACCCTGCTGCAGGGCGACCTGCTTGACCAGATGACCCTGCTGGACGCGATCAGCAAGGCCGAGCCCGACGAGCTCTACAACCTCGCGGCGACGTCGTTCGTCCCCGCGTCGTGGCGCCAGCCGGTGATGACCGCGCAGTTCACCGCCGTCGGCGCGACGGCGATCCTCGAGACGATCCGGATCACCAACCCCGGCCTGCGCTACTACCAGGCCTCCTCGTCGGAGATCTTCGGCGCGACGGACGCGACGCCGCAGAACGAGACCACGCCGTTTCGGCCGCACAACCCCTACGGCGTCGCCAAGCTCTACGCCCACCTCATGGTGGCCGCCTACCGCGCCCGCTACGGACTGCACGCGTCCAGCGGCATCCTCTACAACCACGAATCCCCGCGTCGCCCCGCCGAGTTCGTGACGCGCAAGGTCACGCGCGGCGCGGCCGCGATCAAGCTCGGGCTGCAGAACGAGCTGCGCCTCGGCAACCTCGACGCGCAGCGCGACTGGAGCTACGCCGGCGACGTCGTCGAGGCGATGTGGCTGATGCTCCAGCAGGAGAGCGGTGGCGACTACGTCATCGGCAGCGGTGTCGGCCACACCGTTCGCGAGCTGACCGAGGTCGCCTTCGGACACGTCGGTCTCGAGGCCGGAGAGTACGTCGCCGTTGACCCGCAGTTCGTCCGCCCGCTCGATCCCGTCCCGCTGGTCGGTGACGCGACGCTCGCGCACGAGCAGCTGGGCTGGGCGCCGCGCACGAGCTTCGACGAGATGATCGGCATGATGGTCGAGCAGGATCTGGCCGACCTGCGCGCGAAGCGCCCGGCGACGTCTCCGCTCGGGTCGGGGTGACGTCGGCTTGAGCAGAGTGCTGGTCACGGGCGGCGCCGGCACGATCGGCGCCGCGGTCGTCCGGCGCCTGCTGCGCGACCCCGACTACGAGGTCAGGGTCTCCGACCAGCGCGAGGCGCCGCAGTGGATCCGCGAGGGCTGCGAGGTCCACACCGGCGACCTGCGCGACCACGCGCAGGCGCGCGAGGCGATGGACGGC
>DASZDB010000216.1:0-1621 GCA_035942495.1 Solirubrobacteraceae bacterium | reverse complement strand
TCGAGAGGTTGTTCGCGCGAACGCACGGGTTCTGCGGGCGAGGCTGCGCGGCGGAGCCGCCGGCCTGGGAGCGGCAGCCGTAGACCGCGCCGCCACCGGAGGAGGAGAGGTTGGACTGGCGCGTCGAGTAGCCGCCCGTGGTCGCGGTCGTCGAGCCGATGTTCGAGATGATCTGCGTCTCGCTCGTGGTCGTGCCGTTGCGCACGCCCTCGCGCAGCGGCTGACCGGTGCGGGCCGCGGCGAACGGCGCGATGCAGATCACAAGGACGCCGGTCGCGGCGATGACTGAACGGGTGCGGGGCGCACGGCCGACGAGGCGCCGCTTGTCCGAGATCCGAGACTGGGCCGGATCGCTCTGTTCGTGCATGGGAATCCTCCGATGGTTGTGCGGATGCGGGACGGCGAATCCCCGCGCGCCGGCGCAGCGAATCGACCGATCTCAGCTCGTCCGCGGATGCGGGTTTCGCGCGGGCTGAACGCCCGTTGCGCCGCCAGTGCGGCGCGCTCCCTGCGATGGATGCAACGTCCGTTAGGTGCCTCGACCCGTCAGTCGCGGCGAAGTTGCGCCACAATCGGGGAAGAGAGACCAGCGAACAGACGAGGAACCACGCGTGAGCGACACGACGACCGTGCCGACCAAGAACCAGAAGCTCATCGACTGGGTCGACGAGATTGCAGCACTGACGAGGCCCCGTGACGTGCATTGGTGCGACGGCTCGGCCGAGGAGTACGACCGGCTGACCCAGCTGCTCGTCGACGCCGGCACCTTCACGAGGCTGGCCGACGCCAAGCGGCCCAACTCATACCTCGCGCGCTCCGATCCGGGCGACGTCGCGCGAGTCGAGGACCGCACGTACATCTGCACGCAGACGCAGGAGGCCGCCGGTCCGACGAACAACTGGACCGATCCCGACGAGATGCGCCAGACGCTCAAGGGCCTCTTCGACGGCTGCATGGAGGGGCGCACGATGTACGTCGTGCCGTTCTCGATGGGCCCGCTCGGCTCGCCGATCGCGCACATTGGAGTCGAGCTGACCGACTCGGCCTGCGTCGCGGTGAACATGATGATCATGACCCGCGTCGGCGACAAGACGCTCGACGTGCTCGGCGAGGACGGCGAGTTCGTCCCCTGCGTGCACTCCGTCGGCGCCCCGCTGGCCGAGGGCGAGAGCGACGTCGCTTGGCCCTGCAACGCCGAGAACAAGTACATCGTCCACTATCCCGAGACGCGCGAGATCTGGTCCTTCGGCTCGGGCTACGGCGGCAACGCGCTGCTGGGCAAGAAGTGCTTCGCCCTGCGGATCGCCTCCAAGATGGCGCGCGACGAGGGCTGGATGGCCGAGCACATGCTCATCCTCAAGCTCACCTCGCCCGAGGGCGAGGTCAAGGTCGTCACCGGCGCGTTCCCGAGCGCCTGCGGCAAGACGAACCTCGCCATGCTCATCCCGACCCTCGAGGGCTGGACCGTCGAGACGATCGGCGACGACATCGCCTGGATGAAGTTCGGCGACGACGGCAAGCTCTACGCGATCAACCCCGAGAAGGGATTCTTCGGCGTCGCGCCGGGCACGAGCGACAAGACGAACTACAACGCGATGCGGACGATCGAGCGCAACACGCT
>DASZDB010000215.1:0-20663 GCA_035942495.1 Solirubrobacteraceae bacterium | reverse complement strand
CGCCTCGAGCAGGCCAAGAGCGACTTCGTCGCGACGGCGTCGCACGAGCTGCGCAGCCCGCTGACGTCGATCAAGGGCTTCATCGAGCTGCTGCAATCGACCGACAACCAGAACCTCACCGAGCGCCAGCAGGAGTTCATCCGCATCGCGCTGCAGTCGACCGACCGGCTCGTCGAGCTCGTCAGCGACCTGCTCGACGTCGCGCGCATCGAGGCCGGCCAGTTCGAGATCCACCCGCGCAGCGTCGACCTGCGCGACACGGTCGAGGAGGTCGCCGCGCTGATGGCGCCGCGCGTGCAGGACAAGCGCCAGCGCCTGGACGTACAGATCTACGACCCGCGACCGCCGGCGCTCGTCGATCCGGCCCGCGTGCGCCAGATCGTCACGAACCTCGTGACGAACGCGCACGTCTACACACCCGAGGAAGGCTCGATCACGCTGCGCCTGGAGGGCGACGCGCGGGTGACGACGATCACGGTCGCCGACACGGGGCCGGGGATCGCGCCCGAGGAGGTGCGCCGGCTGTTCGACCGCTTCTTCCGCGGCTCGAGCGACGGTCGCAAGAGCCCCGGCACGGGCCTGGGGCTGTCGATCGTCAAGTCGCTCGTCGACCTGCACGGCGGCTCGATCGACGTCCAGAGCACCGTCGGGCGCGGCACGACGTTCACCGTCCGCCTGCCGGCGGCGACCGGCGGCACGATGTCGGTGCGACGGCCGGCGGACGTCACGGGGCCGGGCGCGGCCGGCGCGCTCGCCGCGCGGCGCGTGCTGATCGTCGACGACGAGCCGGCGCTCGCCGCGCTGATCGCGCAGCAGCTGACGCCGCTGGGCGTGCAGACCGTGCAGGTCAACTCCGGCGTCGACGCGCTCGCGCGGCTGCGCCACGAGCGCTTCGACGCGATCACGCTCGACGTCTTCATGCCCGGGATGAACGGCTTCGACGTCCTGCGCGCGATGCGCGCCGACCCGCGGCTGCGCGAGATTCCGGTCATCTTCGTGTCGGTGGCGTCGCGCGCGCCCGAGCTCGCGGGCGAATGGGCGGTGCCCAAACCGATCGACCGCGCGCGGCTGACGGAGGTCATCGCGGCGGCGATCCAGGCGCGGCGCTCGCGTGTGCTCGTGGTGGCGCCCGAGCCGCTGCGGGCGCAGCTCGAGCCGGCGCTCACGACGCTCTGCGTCGAGCATCAGTGGGAGTCGACGCCGGCGGGCGCGATGCGCGCCGGCGAGCGCGCGTTCTTCGAGGTCGCGCTCGTGCACGAGAGCATGGGCTCGACCCCGGCGGTCGTCGACGGAACCGCCTTACGCGGACGCCGCTTCGGACGTTCGGTCATCGTGTTCTCCACCGACGCAGACGGACAGGCTGCAGCGGGCGGCCTCGGCATGCCGGTGTTCGGCCTTTCCCAGGCGGTCGCGGCGCTGCGATCGGCGCTCGGCGACCGCGCCACGGATGGGGGAAGATGATGGCGGTGAACGCGGATGGGCAGCTGCAGGAGCGCGTGCGGGAGCTCGAGGCCGAGCTGGCCGCGCGCACACGCGAGGCCGTCGAGAACGAGCGACAGCTGGAGCGCTACGCCGCCGACCTGCGCGAGACGTTCAAGGAGGAGCGCGCCCGCGCCCAGGAGCTGCGCCGCTCCTACATGCTCACCGTGCGCGCGCTCGCCAGCGCCGTCGAGGCGCGCGACGCCTACACCGGCCGCCACGCCGAGCGCGTCGCGGCCTACGGTCTGAGCCTCGCCGCGGCGTGCGGGATGCAGCTCGGCGACCACCCGGAGATCGAGTTCGGCTTCCTGCTGCACGACGCCGGCAAGGTCGCCGTGCCCGACGCGATCCTCTTCAAGCCGGGCCCGCTGACGGGCGCCGAGCGGCTGATCATGCAGCAGCATCCGGTGACCGGCTGGGAGATCGTGCGCGACATCGACTTCCTCGGGGCGGCGCGCGACGTCATCCGCCATCACCACGAGCGCTGGGACGGCGCGGGCTACCCCGACGGGCTGAGCGGCGAGGGGATCCCGCTCTCGGCGCGGATCTTCGCCGTCGCCGACACGCTGGACGCGCTGACGACAGACCGCCCCTACCGGCAGGCCTCGACGATCGCGCAGGCGCGCGTGATCATCGACCAGGCCAGCGGGACGCATTTCGATCCCGATGTCATCGGTGTCTTCCGGGAGCTGCCCGACAACGCGCTCGAGCGCATCCGCCTGGAGATCGGATGACCGACCAGCAGGTCGTGCTGATCGTCGACGACGCCCCGTTCATCCGCAAGCTCATCCTCACGACGCTCGAGGGCGTCTCGTCGTTTGACCTGCACCAGGCCGCCGATGGCGAGGAGGCGGTGCAGGTGGCGCGCCGCGAGGGGCCGCGGCTCGTGTTCCTCGACATCGACATGCCGCGGCTGGACGGCATCGAGGCGTGCCGGCAGATGCGCGGCGAGCCGGCGATGCGCGGCTCGAAGATCGTGATGCTGACGGCGTCGGCCGACGACTCCGCTCGATCGCGTGCCGAGGCGGCGGGCGCGGACCGCTTCCTGACGAAGCCGTTCAGCCCGCTGGCGCTGCTGCGGCTCGTCGACGAGCTCGGTTCGTAGAGCGGCGAGCGCTCGCGGCGTGAGGCTCGGTTCAGGCGCCGAGCGGGCGACGCAGATCCGGGTCGGGGCCCTGCAGCGTCGCCTCGATGCGCATCGTCCGCGTACGCAGCAGCTCGGGCAGGATCTCCTCGACGACCTGCGATGCCTTCGTCACCGCCTGCCACGCGTTGGTGGCCTGCAGCTCGAGCCAGCTCAGCGACAGCTCGCTGTGGTCGAGCTCCATCTGCATATCGGCGGCCGGCAGCTGGTCGATCGGGCGCTCGGATGCGGCGTCCGACATGAGCCAGGCGTCGATCTCGCCCTTGGCGCGCATCGCCCAGCGCATCTCGGCCGGAACAGTGAACGTCACCTGGAAGATGACGGGCGGCGGGGTGGCCATCGCGATGGCAGGCTACCCCGCCAAGCGGCGAACTAGTTCAGCAGTCCTCCGGTGATCTGCCACTTGTCTGCGACCTTCTCGAGCTCCACGTCCATGCCGAAGCCGGGAACGTGGACGACCGCCTTGTCACCCGTGACCTTGGCGTCGTCGACCTCGCCGTCCTCCATTGCGGCCCGGATCGCCTTCGAGAGCTTGGCGTGGAGCTTCGTGATCGCCTCCTCGCAGCTCGACGCGTTGACGATGAGGTTGAGCGGGTTGTCGCGCAGCACGACGAGCAGCTTGCGCTCCCCCTCCGGCGAGACCTGCGCGCACACCTTCTTCTCGTCGCCCTTCGACAGGCCGCTGATCGCGGTCGAGACGGTCTCCTCGGGGCTCGGCGAGCTGTCGCCGCAGCCGGCGAGCAGGGCGACGATGAGCAGCGAGGCCACGACGCAGGCGCGCATAACGGCGAGGCTACCGGTTTCGCCGCGCGGATGGTCCTCGTTCCCGGTACGTTCTGGCCCATGGCGATGTCGCTCGACGAAGCACTGCTGACGCTCAACGATCGCCTTGGCCAAGAGGTGACCGCCTGGGTCGAGGTCACGCACGAGACCCCGCTGCTGATCGCCACCGGCCTGCTCGAGAACTGGAGCCACGAGACGACGTCGACGGTGGTCGCCGAGCCCGCCCAGCACTTCGATCTGCGCGGCCACTACTCGATCGCCGATGCGCGCTTTGACCTCAGCGACGCGCCGGTGGAGCTGGTCAGCGAGCGCACGGACGGGCTGACCTTCCGGCTGACCGGCGGCGCGCGCCTCGTCGTCACGTGGACGCCGAAGATCGAGGGCGATCTGGTGTAGTCAAGCGCGCCGCCGCGCCTCGCTCGCGCGCGTTGGCGGGCTGGGCTCAGCCGGCGCCGCGAACGGCGACGACGAACGCGGCGATGCGCGCCGCGAGCTGGCGGCACTCCTCGTCTTCGAATGTCGCCATCCGCTCGGCGAGCGGGCCGAGCGACTCGGTCGCGGCGAGCAGGTGCGTGGCCATCCCGCGCTTGAAGCTCTTCTCGACGTGCAGCAGCTCGCGCGGGCCGAGCGTGTCGGGCAGCGTCGGCAGCGGCTGCGCCGTGACGATCGGGATGTCGTAGGTCACGCCCTCGGGCAGCTGCGCCTCGGCGTCGGCGGCGAGCTCGGCGATCTCCGTGCGCAGGGCGCGGACGGTCTCGGTCTGCGAGTTGGCGATGGCGCGGGCGTCCTTGATCTCGTCGTCGTCGGTCGAGATCGTGTCGCCGAAGGCGTCGGCTGCCTCCGTGAGCCATGCGACGTGCTGTTCGGTGTGCTTGTCGAAGTCAAACAGCGCGCTCAGGCCGCCGCTGGCGTCGGCGAGCGTCAGGAGCGCGTGCTCGGGCGGGACGTGGAAGCGCAGGACGGCCATCGTGCTGACGACGACGGTACAGCGATATCTCCTTACGCCGCGGGCCTCTGCGCGTTCTGTCACGAGAGCCGCCGTTCGTCGCTGCCCCCACCCAGGAGATCCCACCATGCACCTCGCCACCTCGACCCCGACCGAATCCCGCGCGGAGCAGATCCTCCGGCTCGCGCAACTTGCGGTGACCTCCGTGCGCGACGGCGACATCCACACGCTCGGTCTGGCGGGGGAGCTCGATCTGGCCAGCGCAGGCGACGTCGAGGCCGAGCTGCGCCGCGTCGAGGCGACGGACGCCGAGGTGATCCTCGTGGACCTCGCCGGCGTCTCGTTCATCGACTCGACGGGCATCAAGGTGCTCGTCACCGCATCTGCCCGGGAGCGCGGCCGCAACCGCCTCCTGCTCGACCGCCCCTCCCCCGCGGTTCTACGCGTGTTGCGGATGGCGGGCGTGGCGGACCTGCTGCCGCTGGTCGACCCCGCGTAGGCAGACCAGCGGCCGAGCTCAGGTCCGGCCGGCGCCCGCACGGTTGCCGGCGATCAGGCGGTAGATCCCGAGCAGCAGCAGAGCGCCGAGGATCGCGATGACCCAGGTGCCGATGTCGAAGAACTCGTCGACCTCGCCGATGTCCAGCGCGCTGGCGATGAGGCCCCCGACGATCGCGCCGACGATGCCGATGAGCATCGTCACGATGATCCCGCCCGGGTCGTCACCCGGCATGATCGCCTTCGCGATCGCTCCGGCCAGCAGCCCGAGCACGATCCACCCAAGAATCCCCATGTCTCCTCCGTCGTTCACACGTTGCGCGGGCGGGCGCCCATCGCCCGTCGCGCTACCCCGTACCGACGGGATTCAGGCTCCGCGTTCGGCGGGTGAGGCGGTTGAGCGCCGCCCCGCGCGCCTCGGTCGCCTCGCCCCCGACTCCTTGGCGCTACCGTCCTCGCGATGAACGACAGCGAGCACGACTTCATCTCGAGCGAGGTCCTGACCGACTTCGGCAAGACCATGGGCCAGAGCCAGATCGACCCCGCGCGTCTGCGCCAGGTGCTGGCCAGCACCATCGAACAGCACGCCGACCAGGCGGACATCACGAGGCTGCGCGACCTCGGCGCGCACTACTTCGTGGTGCCGAACGACGGCGAGGGATTCGAGCTGCGGCTCGGCCACCACGACCTCGAGATGCTGAACGAGCCGGGCGCCGTCGCCGGAGAATACGTGTCCCTGGGTCTCGTGAAGACCGAGGACATCGCCGTCGTTCCGCAGGGCTGACAGAGGGCCGACAACGCAGAAAGCCCGCCGCCGGCGGGCTCTCGAAGTGGGCGATACTGGGCTCGAACCAGTGACCTCCGCCTTGTCGAGGCGGCGCTCTCCCAGCTGAGCTAATCGCCCTGGGAGCGGCGAGGATATCAATGCCGGCGTGGCGTTCGGCACCGTTGCGCGGCCCCGGATAGTCTCGCGCCGCCATGCGGATCACCCTCGCCCAGGTCCCCAGCGCGCTCGGCGATGTCGAGGCCAATCTCGCGCGCGCTGCCGAGATCGTCAGCGAGGCGGGCCAGGACAGCAGCGACCTCGTCGTGTTCCCGGAGCTGTACCTGACGGGCTACGCGCTGAGCCAGGTCGACGAGGACGTCTCGATGCCCGCCGACGACCCGCGCCTGACCGGCCTCAGCGCGCTCGTGCCGACGACCGACGTGCTCGTCGGCCTCTATGAGGACGGCCATGGCGTGCACAACTACAACGCGGCGGCGTACCTCAGCGGCGGTGGGCTGGTGCACACGCACCGCAAGCTCTACCTGCCGACGTACGACGTGTTCGAGGAGCGCAAGCACTTCTCGCCGGGACAGTCGATGCGCTCCTTCGACACCCGCCACGGGCGGATGGCGACGCTCATCTGCAACGACGCGTGGCAGCCGCACCTCGCGTTTCTCGCGGTGCAGGACGGCGCGCGTGTGCTGCTCGTGCCGACGAACTCGTCGCAGAGCCGCTTCCCCGAGCGCTACGACTCGATGACCTACTGGCGCGACATCACGGTCTTCTACGCCCGGATGTACCAGTGCTACGTCGTGTTCGTCAACCGCGTCGGCGACGAGGGCGAGAACCTGCGCTTCTGGGGTGGCTCGCACATCGTCGACCCGTGGGGCAAGATCGTCTGTGCGCTGCCCGAGGACGAGGAGGCCATCGTCACGACGGACATCAACCTCGCCAGCGTGCGCAAGCGCCGCCGTGAGGTGCCGCTCGTCCGCGAGGCCCGCCTGGGGCTGCTCGCGCGCGAGGCGAACCGCCTGGCGGAGGAGGGTGGGGACGCCTGAGCGGACGGTGCCCGCGCGCCGGCTACGGAACGCGCGGCGCCCGAGCGGGCGGCGGTGCGAGCCGCATCCGCGGCGGCACTGCCCGCGGAAGCTGCAGCGCCGGTCCGTGGCCGGGCAGGACGATCGGCGGCGAGTGGCCGGCGCACAACAACGCCATCGGCAGCGGGAACGGTGCCGGCGCAATCGGCGCCACCGGACGCGGCGGGCCGAAACGGCGCCCCGGCCGTGGGCGCATCACCCGCGACGGCCGCGGCCGCGACCGCGCTCGCGCTCGCGCGGCACGTGACGGGCGCGCCGGGAGGACGCTCGGGAGCAGGTCGGCGGCGCAGCCCGCACCCCATGGGTCCGGCGTGACGCGAATGGGCTCGGCGGACCCGCGGCAGGCTCGCGAGCGCGACGACAGGATGAAGGCCGGCAGCGGCTGCACGTGCGGTGTGCCGTCCGCGCCGGTCCACACGACGTAGCGCTGCTCGGGCCGGCGCGGGCGCGGGAGCACGAACGAGAAGCCGTTGTCGTGCACGTCGGCGCGGGTCGCGCTGCCGTCGGCGGCGGTGACGAACACCGCCTCGACGCCATCCGGAACGACGCCCGAGACGCCGAGCATGTCGCGGTCCGCCCCTGCGCACGGGTCGACCGTCGCGTTCGCCAGCCCGCGCTGCAGGTCGCGCAGCGCGCCGCCGCCGCCGGCGGGAGCTCCCCCCACCGCGACGACGACGAGCCCCTCGCGCGGCGCGACGGCCGACTGCGATCGGGCGCGGGGACCGCGGCAGACGACGCTGCTCCCGGCATTGACGTCGGGCACCGGCACCACCCAGGCGCGTGCCCGGCGGTCGGCGCGCAGCAGCCGGGTGGCCTGCGCATCGACGACCTTCAGCCCGCGCGCCTTCAGCGCTTCGGCGGCGCGCCGCGGCAGCGCGTCGTCGTCAGTCCGCGGCCGGCGGAGGATCCCGAACGCGTCCTTCAGCGCCTCGCTCGGCGGCGCGGCGGCCGCCCGCTGGCCGGGCGGCCGGCAGTTGACGTGCAGCATCGGCGACAACGCCGGATGCGGCGCAGGAGCCGGAAGGACGGCCATCGGGACCGGTGCGGCCGGCATGGCCGGGCTCAACGTGCGCGGCGCGACCGGCTTGGGATCCGGCGGCCCGCCGCCCGCCGCCTGAGCGCCGCCGGCGCCCACGACGAGCGCGAGCGCGCCGAGCGGCGCGAGACGGCGCACCGACCAGATCTTGCGCTTCACCGAGATCCCCCTTCGCCGGACGGAGCCGCGCAGCGGCCGTTGCGGCAGACGAGCAGCACGGCACCCGCGGCGTCGCGGGCGGTGACGAGCGGCACGTCGCGCGCGCCGTCGAGCGCGGTCACGAAGACGCGCATGCCGCCAGGCAGCCCGCCCTTGCCGATCGCCTCGGCGTCGGCGGGCGCAGCATGAGCACTCGCCCGCGCACCCGCCGCCGCGACGTCCTCGCGGCGGACCCCCGCCGGCAGCGCGCCGAACGCCCACGTCCGGTTCGCGACCGGGTCGAAGTACGTCTGCACGAGACGCGCCGCGAGGATCCGCGGGCTCACGCCGCCCGCGCCGGGCGCACCCGACGCGATGTCGCAGCGCGCGCCTCCCCCGCCTCCCGGGACGCTCAGGAACACCCCGACCGCGCGCACCGAGCCGTAGTCGCAGGCCGACGCGCTCAGCCGCCAGGGCACCCCGCGCAACGTCCCGTCGCCGACGTAGACCTGCTCACCGGCATGCACGGGCGCCACCGCGCCCGGCGGGCGCGCGGAGTCGGGCAGCAGTGCGGGCGCCGGCGCCCAGATCGCGTCGCGCGCGGCGAGCGCGGTCGGCACGAGGAACAGCATCGCGAGCGCGACGACGGCGCTGCGCCGCCAGCCGGCCAGCCGCGCGCGGCGCGGGGGGCGACGCCAAGAGCCGTGCAGCTCGCGGCCGAGGTCGGCGAGGATCGCGTCGGTGTCGCGCGAGGCATTCACGTCATCGCCTCCGTGGGAGCCAGCTCATCCAGCGCAGCGGCGATCGCGCGCAGGCCGCGCGACACACGCGCTCGCGCGGCCTGCTCGCTGATGCCGAGACGCCCGGCGACCTGCGCGTAGTCGAGCTCCTCGACGACGCGCAGGCGCACGGCGTCGCGCTGTTCGGCGGCAAGGTCGGCCAGCGCGGCTGCGACCGCCGAGCGCAGCTCGCCGAGCGCGGCCAGCTCCTCGATGCGCATGAGCTCCTCGCCGTCGAGCGCGGGCGCCTGGACGCCGGCGCGGCGCATGGCGCGGCGCTCGGCGTGGCCGCGGCGCAGCGCCTCGTTGAGGACGTTGCGGCCGATCCCGAACACCCACCCGGCGAGCGCGTCGGCGTCGCGCGGGTCGCCGTTGAAGCGGCGGCGCAGCTCGAACGCGCGCGCGTACGTCTCCCCCACGAGGTCGACGGCGAGCTGCGCGTCGTACGTGCGCCGGGTGAAGAAGACGAGCAGGCGCCGCGCGTCGCGCTCGTATGCGGCGGCGAGGCGATCGGCGTCGAGTCGGCGCGGGCGGGCCATCGTCATGATCTTGTCGCGACTGGCGAATCCTGTGACTGGCGCTACCCTAGGCCCGCCCTCGGCGCCGTGGCGGAGTGGCTACGCAGCGGCCTGCAAAGCCGTTTACTCCGGTTCGAATCCGGACGGCGCCTTGCCCCGATGCGCCCGCGTCGTGCGCCGGGAGCGTGGCCGCCGTTGCGCGTGCGCGGGGGCAGCGGGAGCCGCGTGAGGCGGCGCCGGACACAATCCAGGGTTTCAGAGCCGTGGTCCGGGTTAGGGCCAATCCTGCGGACGGGGCGCAGAGGGACTGGAGTGGTTGAACACGACGGGATCTCGCGCCTCGCCGCACTCCTGCAGCCAGCCGAAGCGTGCAGACCGGCCGCGTTGGGAACGACCAGCCGGTCGACGGTGTAGACCTTGGTATGCGAACGGCCCGCTGCATCACCGTCTCGATCTGCGCGTTCGTCCTGGTCGCGCTGCCCGCCGGCGCGAAGGACGGCGTCCGCGCGAAGCTCGAGGGCAGCGCGCGGCTCGGGGCGCCGGCCGGCACGTCGATCCCGATCACCTGGCGCCTCGTGGACACGAGAGGCAACGCCTTCGGCGCGTCGGGGATCTACCTGCGGATCTCGCGCTGCGGCGGCGGCCTGCGACGCGTCAAGGCGCGCACTCTTGGTCGCGGGCGGTTCTCCGCGCGCGTTGTCGTTCCCCTGGGCGGGATCCGCCGGCTCCGCGTCGGCCTCGAGGGCTGGCGCATCCCGGCCGGCGCAAAGCCGCGACGCGCGGACGTGCTCTTCGAGTTCGACCCGCCGCTCGTGCGCCGCTGCGCCTAGTACACCCGGCGCTGCCCCGCGGGTTCACGCGGTTCTACGACACTCGTCCAGTGGGGTTCCGCCACACCCACATCGCGGGACAACATGAAGATGAAGACCCCGGTCGGGGCCGAGCTCCCGTCGAAGCGCATCCGTCGGCGCAGGCAGGAGTCGCGGGCGAAGCGTGCTCAAGCGGCCGCCGTCCTCGTCTCGTATCGCCGCCGGACCGCCACTGACGACGTGCGGCTCGCGACCGCGCTGACACGGTGGGCCGGCCGATAGAGCCGGCCGGCCCGCCTCCTCTTCGCTGATAGCGACCAGACGCGGCCGAACGCCCGCGCGCAGCACCAGGGCCGCGGGGCGGCGGGATCGCCACCGCTCGGTCGCGCGCCTCGTCGCTCATCGCGCGGCACACTGTGCACCGTGGGAATCATCACGCTGCATCGCGGCGACATCACGACCGACGCCGAAGCCGACGCGATCGTCAACGCCGCCAACGGGAGCCTGCTCGGCGGCGGCGGGGTCGACGGTGCGATCCACCGCGCCGCGGGACCCGCGCTGCTCGAGGAGTGCCGCGGCCTCGGCGGCTGTGACACCGGCGACGCGAAGATCACCGGCGCCGGCCGGCTGCCGGTCGACCACGTCATCCATGCCGTCGGACCGGTGTGGCACGGCGGCGAGCGCGGTGAGCGCGAGCTGCTCGCCTCGTGCTACCGGCGGTCGATCGCACTCGCCGCCGAGCACGGCTGCGCGCGCGTCGCGTTTCCCGCGATCTCGACCGGCGTCTACCGCTATCCGCTCGACGATGCCGCCGCCACGGCGATCGCCGCCACGCGCGCCGCGCTCGAGGAGCACCCCGAGGTCGACGAAGCCCGCTTCTGGCTGTTCAGCGACGACGCGCTGCGCGCGTTCCGACGAGCGCTCGCCAGGTGAGCAGCGCGGCGATCGTGCTCGCGGGCGGGCGGTCTGTGCGCATGGGTGAGCCCAAGGCGCTGCTCGACTGGCATGGCTCGACGCTCGCGCGACGCGCTGTCGGGCTCGTGGCGCGCGCGGTCGACGGGCCGGTCGTCGTCGTGCGGGCTGCCGGCCAGGCACTGCCGGCGCTGCCGCCGGCCACCGAGCTTGCGCACGACGCCGCCGAGGCGCGCGGCCCGCTGCAGGGGATGGCTGCCGGGTTCGCGGCGATCGGCGAGCGCGCCGAGATCGTGTTCGTCACCGGCGTCGACGCGCCGCTGCTGCACCCGGCGCTGATCGCCCACGTGCTCGCGTCGCTGCGTGCCGACGACGATGTCGCGCTGCCGCAGGCGCACGGTTTTCCCCACCCGCTGGCCGCCGCCTACCGCGCCACCACCGTCGCGCCGCTGATCGACGACCTGCTCGCCGAGGACTCGCTCGGGACCACGCCGCTCATGGGGCGCTGCCGCGTGCGGCGCCTCGACAAGGCGGCGCTGCTCGCCGATCCGGCCGTCGCCGCGCTTGACCCCGAACTGCGCTCGCTGGACAACCTCAACGAACCCGCCGAGTACGCGGCCGCGCGAGCCCGCCCCGAGCCGCTGGTCACCGTCGAGGGACGCGGGGCGCTGCGCGCCGCGACGCTCGCGCGTGCGGGCGGCGGTCCGGGGGCGAGCATCAACGGCCGCCCCGCGGACGATCCGCAGGAGCCGCTCGCGGCCGGCGACGTCGTTCGGCTGACCGGCGCACCTGACGGTGATGCGCGCGACTTGAGCCGGTGACGCCGCACACGATTCGCTCGCAGGCCGCCGCGCGCCCGTGTCGTGGTACTTTGCGGCCCTCATCCAAGGCCGCGCGCCGCCGTGTTCAGGGGCGGCCGGCTGTCATCTTCCGCACCGGTCACCGCGCCGGCACGCGCCCTGCGAGTGCCTGCGGCGCCGTCGAAACGAGGTCCGTCGTAATGAGTGCACAGCCGACCGTCGCCAGCGAACCAGTGCAGGTGGGCGGGCCGTATTGGGAGGAGCTGTCGGTCGGGGACCTCTACGTCGAGTTTCCGGCGATGACGCTCAACGAGGGCCACGCGGCGCTGCACCAGTCGATCGTCGGCGACCGCCTGCGCCTGGCGCTGGACGCGAACCTCTCCGAGCAGGTGGCCGGCCGGCGCATCGCCCACCCGATGCTCGTCTGCGACATCTCGATCGGGCAGTCGACGTTGCCGACGCAGCGCGTCATCGGCAACCTCTTCTATCGCCGGCTCATGTTGCGCCGGCTGCCGGCGATCGGCGACACGCTGCGCACGACGACCGAGATCGTCGCGCTGAAGCGCAACACGATCAAGGAGGGCCGCAAGCCGACCGGCCTCGCGGTCCTGCACATCGTCACGAAGGACCAGGAGGATCGCGCGGTCCTCGACTACTGGCGCTGCGCGATGCTGCCGATCCACGACGTCGAGGCCTCGCAGCCGCACGCCGACAGCCTCGACGAGTTCCCGGCCGACCTGCCGCCCGACGCGTTGGCGGCCGCGCTGGAGGGGATCGACCTCGACGTCTATCGCGACAGGGTGCCGGGCGCGCACTTCGCCGACCTGACGGCGCCGATGACGTGGGTGCTCGACGGCGGCGACAGCGTCACCGCCGCGCCCGAGCTCGTGCGCCTGTCGCTGAACATCGCCAAGGCGCACTCGGACCCCGGCTCGCACTCCTCCGGCAAGCGCCTCGTCTACGGCGGGCACACGATCGGCATCGCCGCGTCGCACCTGACGAAGGTGCTGCCCAACCTCGTGACGATCATCGGCTGGCATCACTGCAACCACCTCGCACCGGTGTTCGAGGGCGACGTGCTGCGCAGCACCGTGCATCTGGAGGGCACCGAGGCGCTGCCCGGCGGCGGCGGCCTCGTGACGCTGCGCATCGAGGTCGCGGCGCAGCGTGCGGACGGCGCGCTGGACAACGTCCTGGACTGGCGACTGGTGGGAGCGATGGCATGAGCGAGGGAATCTTGAGCGGGATCCGCGTGATCGAGGGCTCGGCGTTCGTCGCGGCGCCGACGGCGGGCATGACGCTCGCCCAGCTCGGCGCCGACGTCATCCGCTTCGACGCGCCGGGCGGCGGCCTGGACTGGAAGCGCTGGCCGCTGACCTCCAGCGGCGACAGCCTGTTCTGGTCGGGCCTGCAGAAGGGCAAGCGCTCGATCGAGATCGACCTGCGCTCCGAGGAGGGCCGCGAGCAGCTCTCGCAGCTCATCACGATGCCGGGGGCCGGCAACGGCATCTTCCTGACGAACTTCCCGTCGCGCGGCTGGATGAGCTACGAGAAGCTCAGGGAGCGCCGGGAGGACCTGATCATGGTCGTCATGACCGGCAACCACGACGGCTCGTCGGAGGTCGACTACACGGTCAACCCCTCGGTCGGCTTTCCCGAAGCGATGGGCCCGCGCGACTCCGCGGTGCCGACCAACAGCCTCATGCCGGCATGGGACACGGCGATGGGCGGCCTGGCCGTCGTGGGACTGCTCGCCGCGCTGCGCCATCGCGACCTGACCGGCGAGGGCCAGCTCGTCGAGATCGCGCTGTCGGACGTCGCGATGGCCACGGTCGGCAACCTCGGCCGCATCGCCGAGGTCCAGCTCGAGGGCCGCGACCAGCCGCGCGACGGCAACTACCTCTACGGCGCGTTCGGCGGCGACTTCCCGACCGCCGACGGCCGGCGCGTCATGGTCGTCGCGCTGACGAGCCGCCAGTGGAAGGCGCTCAAGGAGGCGACCGGGACCGAGGAGCTGTTCGACAAGGTCTGCGAGGCGACCGGCCACGACTTCCGCGGCGAGGCCGGGCGCTACAAGGGCCGCGACCTCATCCGCGAGCTGCTGACGCCGTGGTTCGCCGAGCGCACGCTGGAGCAGATCCGCGAGACGTTCGCCGGCACCGGTGTTTCGTGGGGCCCCTACCAGACGTTCAAGCAGCTCGTCGAGGAGGATGCGCGCTGCTCGGAGGCCAACCCGATGTTCTCGATGGTCGAGCATCCGGTGGGGACGTACCTGACGCCGGCGTCGCCGCTGGTGTTCTCCAAGAGCGGCCGGCTGCCGGCCCGGCCGTCGCCGCACTTGGGCGAGCACACCGAGGCGGTGCTGGCGGAGCTCGAAGAGGCGCAGGCTCAGCCGGCGTCGTAGCGCTGGAGGAGGCGAGGCTATAATCCGCCGTCCTCGCGGATGTAGCTCAGTTGGCTAGAGCGTCTGCTTGCCATGCAGAAGGTCGAGGGTTCGAGTCCCTTCATCCGCTTCGCAGAAAGCCCCGCTTCCGGCGGGGCTTTGTGCGTTCTGGCGGCTAGGGACACTGCTCGCATCACGAGGTCGGCCTCGCGTCGCCAAACCTCCCGCCGCCGGGCGCTCGTCCGCCAGGAGGAACCGGCGAGCTGACGCGACCGACGACGTGATCCGCGTCGGCAACACGGCCGGGTTCGATCCCTAACGCATGAATCGCCGAATACACCGGTAAGGTACGAGTTGTGTCTATAACTCTGACGCAGTTGCGCAGCTTCCTGGCCGTCATGCGGGGTGGCTCCGTCACCGCCGCCGCCGACGAGCTCGTCGTCACGCAGCCTTCCGTATCGGCCGCCGTCGCCGCCCTGTCGCGCGAGCTCGGCACGCCCGTCACCGAGCGCGAGGGGCGTGGCATCCGCCCGACCGCCGCGGGCACCGCGTTCGCGCCGTTTGCCGCCGATGTGATCGGCCTGCTCGAGGAGGGTCGCCGGGCCGCCCGCGAGGCCGCGCAGCTCGCCGACCGCCGCCTGCGTCTGGCCGCGGTGACGACCGCGGCCGAGTCCTTCGTGCCACCGCTCATGCGCGCGTTCGCCGAGAGCAACGACTCGATCGGCATGACGCTCGCCGTGGGCAACCGCGAGCAGGTGCTCGACATGGTGCTCGACCACCGCGCGGACGTGGCGATCGGCGGCCGCCCGCCGCGCGACCCGCGCGTGCACGCGACGCCGATCATGCCCAACGACTTCGTGCTGATCACCGCGCCCGACGACCGCCACTCCACCGGCGGCGCCGTCGACGGCGCCGAGCTCGAGCGCCGCGTCTGGCTCATGCGCGAGCCGGGCTCGGGCACGCGGATCGTCAACGAGGAGTTCCTCGCCGCCTCCGCGCTGGAGCCGCAGACCCTGACGCTGGGCTCCAACGGAGCCATCAAGCAGGCCGCCCGCGCCGGGCTCGGGATCGCGTTCATCTCGCGCGCTGCGGTGGCGCTCGAACTCGACAACCGGCTGCTGGCCGCGCTGCCCGTGCGCCACCGTCCCGCGTCGCGGCGCTGGTATGCCATGTGCTCGACCGTCGGCCCCCGGCGAGCCGCCGTCGAACGCTTCATGACGTTCGCCGCCTCGCCGACCGCGCGGGAGGCGCTGGCGGGGTCGGGCGTCAATCACACGTCGAAGAGCGCTCGGCCGCGCTGACGGCCTCGAGCCTCGATGTCGGCGGGCGTGGCCGCGGCAAGCCGTGCGGCGATAGGATGCCGACATGGACGCCGCCCCTCCGGCCATTTGGACGGTCGCACCTGGAGCCGACGAGGACGAAATCAGCGACCTGCTCGCGCGCCTCGCCGAGCGCCTCGGCATGAAGACGCCGCAGATCACGAACGGGAGCATCATGCTGCCCGCCGACTATCCGCGCGTCGCCCGAGCGCTTGACGAGGTTGAGCCCGATTGGGAGGAACTGATCGTTCCGCCGGTCGCCTGACGCAGGCGGACGTCGCTGTCGCGGCGACCGTCGGTGTAGACACGGGCCGCGTGGGGAACATCGGTGCCGACACCATGACTTCACTCGAACAAGAGCTCACGGACGCGATGACGCTCGACGTCGCGCCGATCATCGAGCAGATCAAGGCCGAGGGAGGCGGGCTCGAGGGTCTCGGGAAGATCATCGAGCAGGTCGTCCTCCCGCTCCTCGCGTCCCATAAGGCCGCGACGCTCCGACTCGCCCGCGAGGTCGACAAGCACCGGGCGGCGATCGCGGATCTCCGCTTGGAGTAGCGCGGCAGCGCTACTCCGGGCCCGAGCGCTGCGCTCGCGAAACCGCGAGCGGCGCCTCGAGCGGCGACCGACCCGTCAGTGCTGCGGCGCCGCCGTGGCCGGTGGCTTGACCGCGGCTTGGTCGGCCCGTGTGCCCTCGCCGCCGAGCGCCACCGTGGCGCGCGCCGTGACGAGGTGGTAGAGCACGATGACCTGGACGATCGCCAGCGACTCGGAGCGGTGCAGCTCGGTGCCGACCGTGAACTCGCCGAGCCGCTCTGAGCGCAGGTGGCTGGCGAAGTGCATCCGTGCCCAGACGGACTCCTCGATCTCCGAACCGCGTGCGGGATCGATGTCGCCCGGCACGTAGAGCGTCTGCTCGGTGTCGGTCTCCTCGTAACGGAGGCTGCTCCCACCCTCTGCCGAGAACTCCGACAGGTCGGGATGCACGAGCCCCTCGCGCAGCACGATCTCGGCGTCGAGGTGCTCCTGGTCGCCGCGCTTGCCGGGCTTGAAGGAGACGATGATGTCCGCCCACCGCTGCTGCGGGCGGATGTACAGCTCGGAGTCGGGCTCGCGGCGATCGAGCTCCTCGAGCACCTGATCGGTCGTGTAGCCGCGCCGGGAACAGTCGCGCTGGACCTTCCACGCACGACGTAGCGTCTCGGGTGGGGAGAGGAAGACGCGCACGTCGTAGCAGTTGCGCAGCGCGTCCGTGTGGTAGCCCAGCAGCCCCTCGATGAGCGTGAACTGCTTGGGCTGCGTGTACACCGGCGGGCCGAACGTGCCGTCGCGGTGCTGGTAGACCGGCTTGAGGATCGGGTTGCCGGCGCGCAGCTCGGCGAAGTGGCGCTCCATGATGTCGATGTAGTTGCAGTCCGGATGCAACGGCGTGATGTTGTGCTCCGCGCGCTGGCGCCGGTCGTAGCGGTGGTAGTCGTCGGCCGCGACGTGCGTGACGTTGTTCTCGCCGAGCATCCGGACCAGGCCGCGGCTGAGCGTCGTCTTGCCACTGGCGGAATCTCCGACGATGCCGAGGATGATCGGTCGGGGCATTCTGGCTCCTTAGATTATGGATCGGCGTGCGTGCGTTGCCAGCCTGGCTTCAGTGCGCCTCTGCCTTCTCGGGCTCGGCCGCCTCGTCGGGATCGGCGTCCACGTCGTACTCGGGTATCGCCTCGTCGTCGAAGACGCTGCTGCGGCGGATGTCCTCGGCCTCGATCATGATCAGCTCGTCGCGGCCGAGGGGCCGGTCGGCCTCGAACAGGCGCATCGCCTGACGCATGCGGCCGCGCTCGATCGCGTTGCGGATGCTGCGCCCGTGCGCGAAGCGGGGCTGGTCGACACGCCGCTCGATGTACTCGCGCATCGCCTCCTTGGCCTCCTCGCTGAACTCATAGCCCTGCTGCTCGATCATCATCGACGCGATCTCCATGAGCTCGTCGGGCTTGTAGTCCGGGAAGTGGATGTGGTGCGCGATGCGCGACCCCATCCCGGGGTTGGCGAGGAAGAACTCGTTCATCGGCTCCTCGTAGCCGGCCATGACGACGACGAGGTTGTGGCGCTCGGACTCCATGACCTGCAACAGCACCTCGATGGCCTCCTGGCCATAGTCGCGCTCGTTCTCGGGCCGGTGCAGGTAGTAGGCCTCGTCGATGAACAGCACGCCGCCGAGGGCCTTCTTGACGACCTCCTTGGTCTTCGGCGCGGTGTGCCCCACGTACTGGCCCACCAGGTCGTCGCGCGTGACCGTCACGAGCTGGTTCTTCTCGATGTACCCGAGCCGGTACAGGATCGAGGCGATCCGCAGCGACACGGTCGTCTTGCCCGTGCCGGGGTTCCCGGTGAAGGCCATGTGCAGCGTGGGCCGTTCCGAGGTCAGGCCCATCTCGTTGCGCAGCCTGTCGATGACGAGCAGCGCGGCCATCTCGCGGATGCGCCGCTTGACGGCCTGCAGACCGACGAGGTTGCGGTCCATCTCCTCGAGCACCTCGTTGACGCGCGAGTCCTTGACCACCTTCTGCACGTCGGCCTTATCGTCTGACACCGCCTCCCCGAAATCGACAGGCTCGACGGCAGCGCCCCCGTCCTCGTCATCCGAGGCCTTGGTGACCCTGCCGCCGAAGTCGTCGTCGAGCTCCTTGGCCGCCCGGTCCTGCCTGGCCCCGTCCGAATTGGGGTCAAGCCATTTGCCGTGGGTGTCGCGGCCCTGGAGCTCAGCCATCAGGACTCACCGGCCCCCTCGTCCTTCTGCGGCGCGGGGCTGCCGTTGCCGCCGCCGCCGTCGGGGTCGTAGTTCGGCGAGTCCGGGCCCGGGGTGGCGTCCATGACCGTGCTCGCGGTCGCCTGCGAGCTCATGTTGCCCTGGTTGCCGTAGCGCTGGCCGACCGGGTCGCGGTGGGCGTACGGGACGACCGTGTAGTTGATGGTGCGGTCGTGCGTCTCCGTGCGGTCGAGGCGGTAGCCGGGCTCCTCGCTCGGCCGGTTGACGATGAACGACAGCCGCGACGTCTGGCGACCGAGCGACGCGTCGTACGCCACGAGCTTGATGTAGTGGTTCGGGTACGCCGAACGGCAGTCGTTGATATCCGCCAGCGCCTCGGCGGCGTCCTCGGGTTCGAGGTCGAAGTTCGGCTGCTTCCACATGTCCCACAGGTTGTTGCGGGGATGCGGGTCGTCGGTGTACTCGACCATCAGGGCCCAGCCCTCACCGAGCGCGTACCGGAGCTGCGCCTCGATCTCCTCGTCCGTGAGATCGGGCAGGAACGAGAAGGTTCCTTGTGTGATCCTCATTTTGAATCGTCTCCTCTTCGCCGCTGTCTAGCGGCTGGCGGTCGGGGTCGCGACGACGTCCGCGGTGTCCGTCGACTCGAAGTCGAACGTGATGTCCTTCCAGACCTCGAGCGCGGCGTTCAGCTCGGGGCAGCCCTTGGCGGCTTCCCGGAGGATGTCGGGCCCCTCCTCGACGTAGTCCACGCCTTCGTTGCGCGCCTTGATCATCGCCTCGACGGCGACGCGGTTGGCGGTGGCGCCGGCGGCGATCCCCATCGGATGGCCGATCGTGCCGCCGCCGAACTGCAGGACGACGTCCTCGCCCAGGTAGTCGAGCAGCTGGTGCATCTGGCCGGCATGGATGCCGCCGGAGGCGACCGGCATGACCGTCGCCAGCGACGCCCAGTCCTGGTCGAAGTAGATGCCCTTTGCGGGGTCGACCTTGTTGAAGCGCTCGCGGCAGACGTCGTAGTAGCCGCGGATCATGTTCGGGTCGCCCTCGAGCTTGCCGACGACGGTGCCGGCGTGGATGTGGTCGACGCCGAGCATCCGGCACCACTTGGCGATCACGCGGAAGGAGACGCCGTGGGTCTTCTGGCGCGTGTACGTCCCGTGGCCGGCGCGGTGCAGGTGCAGGATCATGCCGTTGGCACGCGCCCACTTCGACATGGACGACATCGCCGTGTAGCCGACGGTGAGGTCCTGCATGATGATGATCGAGCCGATCTCCTTGGCGAACTCGGCACGCTCGTACATGTCCTCCATCGTCGAGGCGGTGACGTTCATGTAGTGGCCCTTGACCTCACCGGTGGCGGCCGAGGCGCGGTTGACGGCCTCGATCGCGTGCAGGTAGCGGTCGCGCCAGCGCATGAACGGCTGCGAGTTGATGTTCTCGTCGTCCTTCGTGAAGTCCAGGCCGCCACGCAGGGCCTCGTAGACGACGCGACCGTAGTTCTTGGCCGACAGCCCGAGCTTGGGCTTCGTCGTAGCGCCGAGGATCGGGCGCCCGAACTTGTCGAGGTACTCGCGCTCCATGATGATCCCGTGCGGCGGACCGGGGAAGGTCTTCAGGTAGGCGACCGGGATGCGCATGTCCTCGAGGCGCAGCGCCTTGAGCGCCTTGAAGCCGAAGACGTTGCCGATGATCGACGACGTCAGGTTCGCGATCGAGCCCTCCTCGAAGAGGTCGATGTCATAGGCGATCTTCGCGATGTACTGGCCCGGCGTGCCGGGAACCTCCTCGACGGAGTAGGCCTTCGCCTGGTAGTGCTCGTGCGGCGTCAGGCGATCGGTCCAGACGACCGTCCACGTGGCCGTCGACGACTCACCGGCGACCGCCGCTGCGGCCTCGATCGCGTCGACGCCCTCCTGCGGCGTGATCCTGAACGCGCAGAGGACGTCGGTCTCCTTGGGCTCGTAGTCCGCGTTGTAGTAGCCCATCTCCGCGTAGGGGGTGACTCCGGATGCCCAGCGATCCTTCTTACCGTTCGATGATTCGCTCATCCCGTCCTCTCTCGCTTGTCGCGTATGTCGATGGTACCCGTGGCATTCAAAGATGGAAAGCAAAACATGGGCGAGTTTGCATTGGGTTTCTGCTATGCGTCAGTCGACTCACCGGACCGCGGCCTCGTCCGCCCGGTCGTCGGCGCGGGCCTTGATGACCGCAACGCCCTCCACCGTCTCCGCCAGCCGCGGCACCGTGTCGAGGATCGACTCCTGCGCACAGAACACGATGTCCGATGCCAGGTCCTCGCGTCGCAGTCCGACCGCGCCGGCGCTCGCCTCCAGCGCCTCCAGCGGCGTCGCGTACGCCGCGGCGACGGCCTCGGCGACGTGCGCCGCGTCGCTCCGCGACCCGCCCAGCGCCGCGCTGAGACGCCCGGCGAGGTAGACGTCCTCGATGCTCACGCGCCCGTCGGTGCCGGCGCACACCAGCAGGACGTCGTC
>DASZDB010000214.1:0-1931 GCA_035942495.1 Solirubrobacteraceae bacterium | reverse complement strand
CGTCGTATCGAGGTCCTTGAGGATCCGCACGACGCCGGAGGAGTCCGTCGACGAGCCGTAGCTGGCGACGGCCATGAAGTCGACCTCGCACGGCACGTCGATGTGGCGCATGAGGTCCGACAGGAAGAACACGGCGCCCTTGAGGACGCCGACGAGCAGCAGATCGCGCCCGTCGTAGTCGGCGGTGATCTGGCGACCCAGCTCGCGGACACGGCGCGCGAGTTCATCTGGCTGGACGAGGATCTCGCCGACGGCGGCGTCGCGCATGGACGCCGCAGTCTGTCAGGCGGGAGAGCGCGACTCCCGGTCGGCGGTGGGCGCCGAGGGCCCAGGCGGCGTCGGCTCGACGCGCAGCAGCCCGGCGCTGACGACGGCGCGCGCGCCGTCGCCGAGGTCCAGCGCGCCGTCGCCGAGCACGACGATGTCGGCGAGCCGGGCCGGCGCCCGCGCACACAGCCGGCCCACCGCGTCCTCGGCGAGGCGCCGCACGACGAGCCGCGCGAGCGCCGGCGGCAGCGCCGCGAGATGGCTGACGGCGATGTGGTCGCGTCCGGCGAGCGCGGTCTCGACGACCTCGTCGAGCACCGCGGCCTCGTCGCGCAGCAGCTCGGCGGTGCGCACGACGTTGCGCTCGGCCCCGGGATGCAGCTCGCGCAGCGCCGGGACGAGGCCGGCGCGCGCGCGGCTGCGGGCGTAGGCGGGGTCGTCGTTGGACAGATCCTCGCGCCAGGCCAGCCCGCGGGCGGCGCAGTGCGCCGCGGTCTCCTCGCGGGTGACGCGCAGCAGCGGGCGCAGCAGCAGGCCGTCGCGCTCGGCCATGCCCAGCAGCGCCCGGCGCCCGGGCGAGGCGGCGAGGCGGTAGAGCACGGTCTCGGCCTGGTCGGAGGCGGTGTGGCCGGTTGCGAGGTGCGCGCCGCGCTCGAGCGCGAGCGTGGCGCCGGCACCGAGGCGCACATCGCGCGCCCAGGCCTGCAGGTTCCCCGAGTCGTCCGGACGGCGCGCGGCCTTCAGCGCCAGCTCGACGCCGAGCCGTGCGCAGAGTGCGCGGCAGAGCTCCTCGTCGCCGCCGGCGGCCTCGCGCAGCCCGTAGTTGACGTGCAGCGCGCTGACCGCTTCGGCACCGGTGAGCCGGACCGCGACGTCGAGCAGGCAGACCGAGTCGCGACCGCCGGAGAGCAGCACGACGACGGGCGCGCGCTCCGGGAGCAGACCGGTGGCGCGGACGCGCTCGAGCAGGTCCATGGAGGCGAGTCTAGGGTGACCGGGGTGGGCGGGACGGCGTCCCCTAGGGATCATTCCCGATAGGCAGCGCGACCGTCTGAGCCGAGACTCACCGTATGGAACCGACACCTCAGCTCCCCCCGCCCTCGCCCCCACCGCCGCCGCCGCCGCCCTCGGATCCGGACCCCGCCGCCCCGCGCCGCCTGACTCGCACCTCCGCCGACCGGGTGATCGGCGGCGTCTGCGGCGGCATCGGCCGCTACTTCGGCATCGATCCCACGCTCGTCCGGATCGGCTTCGTCGCCCTCGCGCTGCTCGGCGGCACCGGCCTCGTCGTCTACGCGGCCGCGTTGCTGCTCGTCCCGCTCGACGACGAGGACGCGCCGGCGGCGGCGAGCCCGCTCGACCGCAACACCGCGATCGGCCTGCTCATCGTCTTCGTCGTCATCGGCATCGGCCTCGGTGGCTTCGGCCTCGAGAAGCCCAGCGGAGCGCTCGTGCCGCTGGGCTTCATCGCGCTCGCGGGTCTTGCCGTGTGGTGGCTCGCGTCGGGCGAGCGCCCGAGCGGGAGCCCGGGGACCGTCGTGCGCCGCGCGGCGCAGGGCATCGGCCTGATCGTCGGCTGCTTCGCGCTCGCCGTCGCGAGCTTCTTCGCCAGCGGCCTGGGCGGCGGCGTCGTCGTCGCGGCGATCGTGATCGCGGCCGGCGCA
>DASZDB010000213.1:0-1609 GCA_035942495.1 Solirubrobacteraceae bacterium | reverse complement strand
GTACTGCAGCGCGCGTGGCGCCGCGGTCGGTGCGAGCGTCCGCGCGAACGCGTCCGCGATCAGCTCGGCGGGGAACAGCTCGGGCGCCGGCAGGCCGCCCGCGAAGGAGATCACCTCCGCGCGCTGGGTAAGTTCGAGGATGTCGCGCACGGGGGAGGAGCGCACGTCGCCCAAGCGCAGGGAGAGCGGCGGCGGGGGCGTCGGCATCACGATCATCATGGCGGCTGCCGGACGCCTCGCAACGAGACAGTGAGGGACGGCGAACATCGCAACGTTGCTACCGTCAGGCCCACGGGCGGCGCCGCTGCCTGTGAGGTTCTTGTTCTGAGGGTGCGCTCCTAAGCGCGATTTCGGGCCAGTCGAATCTCCCGAATCGCCTTTTTCAGTAGGAGCCATATGCCTTCCCAGCAGTCCTTCGCCGACCTCGGCGTGTCCAAAGTCGTGTGCGACGTGCTCACGAAGCGCGGCATCACCGACACGTTTGCCATCCAGTCGCTCGTCGTCCCCGACGTTCTCGCGGGTCACGACGTCCTCGCCAAGTCGCCCCCCGGCTCGGGCAAGACGCTCGCGTTCGCGGTGCCGATCGTCGAGACCCTGAAGGCGAGCGATCGCCGCCCGGCCGCGCTGATCCTCGCCCCGACACGCGAGCTCGCGCTGCAGATCGTCGACGACATGCAAGACATCGCGCACGCCCGTGCGCTGTCCGTGGTCGCCGTGTATGGCGGCGCCGGCATCGAGCGCCAGATGCAGCGCGCCCGCCGCTCGCACATCATCGTCGCGACGCCCGGCCGCCTGGAGGACATCATCCAGCGCCGCGCGGTCTCGCTTGCGCACATCAAGATCCTCGTCCTCGACGAGGCCGACCGCATGCTCGACATGGGCTTCCGCCCGGCCGTCGACCGCATCGTCGCGCTGACGCCGCGCACCCGCCAGACGCTGTTCTTCTCCGCGACGCTCGATGGCGAGGCCGGCAAGATCGCCGGCGCCTACACGATCGACGCGCGCCGCCACAAGCACGTGCCGGCCCTCGACCACAAGGCCGAGACCGTCCACCGCTTCGTGCGCGTCCAGCACGAGGCCAAGGTCGACGCGCTCGTCGCCGAGCTCAACGACGAGGAGCGCGGCCTGACGATCGTCTTCGTGCGCACGAAGCGCGGCGCCGACCGTCTCGTCAAGCGCCTGAAGGACAACTACGTGACCGCGGTCGCGATGCACGGCGACAAGTCACAGTCCCAGCGCGAGAAGGCGCTGGCCCGCTTCGAGCGCGGCGAGGTCGACATCCTCGTGGCGACCGACGTGGCGGCGCGCGGCATCGACGTGCGCGACGTGACGCACGTCATCAACTACGACATGCCCGAGGACCGCGACGGCTACGTCCACCGCACCGGCCGCACGGGCCGCGCGGGGCGGGCCGGCGTCGGCGTGACCTTCGTGCTCGGCGACCAGGCGCGCGACATGAGCCGCATCGCCGGCGACCTCGGCCTGCACAAGGAGTTCTCGCTCAGCGGGCTGACGACGGCGACGTCCGATGGCGGGGGTGGCGGCCGCCCGCGCAACGGCGGCGGCGGCGCGGGTCCGCGTGGCGGCCGCCCGCAGCAGCGCCCGGGCC
>DASZDB010000212.1:0-6345 GCA_035942495.1 Solirubrobacteraceae bacterium | reverse complement strand
GGAGATCAGCAGCTTCTCGATCGAGACCGGGACGCCGTCGGAGTAGCGCACGGAGACCTGCGTCTTGCCGTCGGGGCGCAGGTAGTCCAGCGTCTCGTCGTGGCGCACGACGGCGAGCTGCTTGGCGAGCTGGTGGGCCAGCGAGATCGGCAGCGGCATGAGCTCGGCCGTCTCGATCGTGGCATAACCGAACATCATCCCCTGGTCGCCGGCGCCGGCCTTGTCGAGCTCGTCGTCGTCGTCGGGGTCGGTCTGCGTCTCGTAGGACTGATCGACGCCCTGCGCGATGTCCGGCGACTGCTTGTCGATCGCGTTGAGCACCGCGCACGAGTCCGCGGAGAAGCCGAGCTCGGCGTCGATGTAGCCGATCGAGCGAACGGTCTCGCGGGCCACCTCTTGGATGTCGACGAACGTCTCGGTCGAGATCTCCCCGGAGACGACGACGAGACCCGTGTTCACGAGCGTCTCGCAGGCCACGCGACCGGTCGGATCGTCACGCATGACGGCATCCAGCACGCCATCGGAGATCTGATCGGCGACCTTGTCGGGATGACCCTCGGTCACCGACTCAGAAGTGAAGAGGTACTCGTGCTGGGCGAAGTTGGTCATGCGCGGAAGGCTATCGGGCATCGCCGCAGCGAGACTTGCGCTCGGCCCTACCGGATTTCGCTGCGACGGGCCTTGCGCTCGTTGAAGTCGATGATCAGCGGGATGCCGTCCATGCCGAAGCGGGCGCGCATCCTGTTCTCGACGTAGTAGGCGTAGTCGCGGGTCACGCGCTGGCGCGAGTTGACCTGGATCGCGAAGCGCGGCGGGCGCTCGCCGATCTGCGCGGCGTAGAGCAGCTTGAGGCGATGGCCCTGCTTGGCCGGCGGCTGGCGCGCCTGCACGACCTCGCCGAGGAAGCGGTTGAGCTCGGGCGTCGGGATCCGGCCCTGCATGCGGTCGCCGAGCGCGACGACCTCCTTGAGCAGGCGCTCGACGTTGCGCCCCGTCAGCGCACTGGCCGTCAGCACCTTCGGGCGCAGGCGCAGCTTGTTGGCGACGTGCGCGCGCTCGTGGTCGAGGTCGGCCTCGGTCATCTGCGCGCTGTCCCATTTGTTGAGGACGAGGGCGGTGGCGCAGTTGGAGGTCATCGCGAGATCGGCGATGCGCAGGTCCTGCTGCGTGACGCCGTCGTTGGCGTCGCAGACGACGAGCGCGACGTCGGCGCGCTCGGCGGCGCGCTGGGAGCGCAGCGTCGTGTAGTACTCGACGGACTCGCTGACCTTCGACTGGCGCCGCATGCCCGCGGTGTCGACGACGATGATCCTGCGCCCGCCGATCTCCAGCGGCAGGTCGATCGCGTCGCGCGTCGTCCCGGCGACGTCGGAGACGATCACGCGGTCCGAGCCGACGAAGCGGTTGACGAGCGAGGACTTGCCGACGTTCGGGCGCCCGATGACGGCCAGCCGGATGAGCGTCTCGTCGATCTCCTCGTCGTCTTCGGGCAACAGGTCGACGAGTCGGTCGAGGAGGTCGCCCGTACCCAGGCCCTGGGCGGCTGAGACGGCCATCGGCTCACCGAAGCCGAGGCGGTGCGCTTCGACGGCGAGCGGGATGTCCTTGGCGCTGTCGATCTTGTTGGCGGCCACGACGACCGGCATGTGGGCGCGGCGCAGCAGGTCGGCGAGCTCGTCGTCGCCGGGGCGCAGGCCGGCTTTGGCGTCGAAGACGAACAGCGCGACCTGCGCGTCGGCCAGCGCGGCCTTGGCCTGGTCGCGGATCGAGCCCGAGATCGGGTCGGGATCCTCGTTGTCCATCCCACCGGTGTCGATCAGCGTGAAGCGCCGCCCGTTCCACTCCGTGGCGATCTCCTTGCGATCGCGCGTGATCCCGGGGCGCTCGTGGACGACCGCCTCGCGTGAGTTCGTCAGCCGATTGACGAGCGAGGATTTGCCGACGTTCGGATATCCGACGACGGCGACCTTCATCGCGCGGTCTGCACGAGCTGCGCGATCTGCGCGACGACCTCGTCGACGCTGAGACCGGTGGTGTCGACGAGCAGGGCGTCGGGCGCGGGGGTCAACGGCGAGTGCTCGCGCGTCTCGTCGCGCGCGTCGCGCTCGAGCTGCTCGGCGAGCACCTGGGCAGGATCGGCGCCGGTCTGCGCGGCGCGGCGCTGCGCCCGCTCCTCGGGCGAGGCGGTGAGAAAGACCTTGAGCTCGGCGTCGGGCGCCACCACGGTGCCGATGTCGCGACCCTCGGCGACGTAGTCGCCGTTGCGGATCATCTCGCGCTGCAGCGCGACGAGGTGCGTGCGCACCTCCGGCCTCGCGGCGACCTCGGAGGCGCGCGCGCTGACCTGCGGCGTGCGGATCTCGTCCGTGACGTCCTCGCCGTCGAGCGTGACCTGGGGATCGAGCGCGATCGCGCAGGCCAGCGGATCCTCGGCGCCGCGCAGCTCCGCCAGCGCCACGCAGCGGTACATCGCCCCGCTGTCGAGGTACGTGAAGCCGAGCGCGTCGGCCACGGCGCGCGCGACCGTCGACTTGCCGGCTCCCGCGGGGCCGTCGATGGCGATCAGCACGCAGTGAGGATAGGCCGCTGGTTGCGAGCGATCGCGCGGCGCCAGCTGCAGCCGGCGCGATGGGCCGGCTCCTCAGCGCTGCACGCCGGGCCCGTCCGGCCCAGGTTCAGGCTCGGGCGGGTAGATCGGCTGCGCGAGCGTCTCCGTCTTGCCTTCGTCGTCCCAGCCGGGCGGCGTTGCGTGGATGTCCGCCACGCTGTCGGCGGCGCTGCCAAGCGCCGCCTGCAGGCGCCGCAGCTCGTCGATCAGGTGCCCCTTGCGGGCCTCGAGCGCATCCACCTGCTTGCGCACCATCGCACGCTCGGTCTGCATCTCGACGAGGGCCTCCTCGCCCTGCGCCCGTGCTCGCGCGGTGATGCTCTCGGCCTCGCGCTCGGCCGTGGCCACGAGCTCCTCGGCACGCGTCCGGGCGTCCGCCAGCAGCGCGTCGGCCTGCGCCTGGACCCGCGTGCGCAGGTCCTCGGACTCCGCGATCGCGAGATCGAAGATCTGCGCGACGCGCGGGCCGACGGTTGCGTGGGCGCCCGCTTCGATGCGCGACTCGGCGACGCGGACGCGCTCGTCGGCTTCCGCGACGAGGGTCTGCAGCCGTGCGACGTAGTCATCGACCTGCACGCGGTCATAGCCGCGCATCGCGACCGCAAACTCGGGCTGCTCGAGAGCAGGATCGCTCATGACGTGTCCCTACCCGCCACGGGCGGATGACAACGCCCTCTACGCGAGGCGCGCCAGGTCGTCCATGAAGCCCGGGTAGGACACCCCCGCGGCCTCCATCCCCACGACGTCGACGCCCTCCTGCGAGGCCAGGCCCGCGACCGCGCCGAGCATCGCCATCCGGTGATCGCCGCGGGCGTCGATCGTGCCCCCGCGAAGCCCCGAGCCGCCCGTCACCACAAAGCCGTCGGCGGCCGCCTCGATCGTCGCGCCCAGGCCCCGCAGCCCTTCGACGACCCCCGCGATCCGGTCGGACTCCTTCACACGCAGCTCCTGCGCCCCGCGCACCACCGTCTCGCCATCGGCGAAGCAGCCCAGCAGCGCCACCAGCGGCAGCTCGTCGATCGCCAGCGGCACCTCGTCGGCCTCGACCACCGTGCTCACCAGCGGCCCCGCCGTCACGTCGATGTCGCTGATCGGCTCGCTGCGGGCCACGACCGCCGACGACTCCTCGAGGTCGCCCAGCACGATCGCGCCCATCCGCTCGAGGATCCGCAGAAAGCCCGTGCGCGTCCAGTTGACGCCCACGTCGCGCACGACGAGCCGCGAGCCCTTCACGAGCACGCCGGCGGCGATGATGAACGCCGCGGACGAGAGGTCGCCGGGCACGGTGAGGCTCTGCGCGTCGAGCTCGTCGGTGCACGTCACCGACACCGTCAGCCCGCGGCGCTGCACCGCCACGCCGGCGCCGGCCAGCATGCGCTCGGTGTGGTCGCGACTCGGCGCGGGCTCGACGACGCTCGTCGTGCCGGCGGCGGCCAGGCCGGCCAGCAGGACGCAGGACTTCACCTGCGCGCTGGCGACAGGCAGCTCGTAGGTGATCGCGCTCAGCGGCGTCCCGTAGACGACGAACGGCGGGAAGCGCCCATCGGTCGCGCGGATGTCGGCGCCCATCAGGCGCAGCGGCACGGCGATTCGGTCCACCGGCCGGCGGCGGATCGAGCTGTCGCCGTCGAGCACGAAGATGCGGCCCTCCTGCGCCGCCAGCCAGCCCGGCAGCAGCCGCATGAGCGTCCCGGCGTTGCCGACGTCGATCGGCCCGCCGGGCTCGCGCGCCTCGCGCAGGCCGCTGCCGCGCACGACGACCGTGCCGGCCTCGTGCTCCTCGACGAGCGCGCCGACCGCGCGCAGCGCCTCGAGCGTCGACAGCGTGTCCTCGCCGCGCAGGTAGTTGGCGATTCGCACCGGCTCGGCCGACATCGCGCCCAGCAGCGCCGCGCGGTGCGAGATCGACTTGTCGGGCGGGGCCGTGACGCTGCCGCGCAGCCGGCCGGACGGCTCGAAGCGGACGGCCGTCATGCGCTCAGGCCGCGGGATAGCCGAGCTCGGCGATGAGCCCGATCGCCCGCGGTGCCTCGGAAGGGTCGAGCCACAGCATGACCATGCCGGTCCGGTTGTCGGCCTCGGGCGCGAGCGACATGTCGGAGATGTTGATCCCCGCGCGGCCCAGCGCGAGCGCGATCTGCGCCACGACGCCCGGCTTGTTGGGCACGACGGCGGAGATCTGCTGTACCTCGCCCGCGTCGGCGCCGGCCAGGCCGACCTGCAACAGCGCGCTGCGCTGCTGCGAGGCGACGGCCTGCCACGCGGTCAGCGCATCCGGATCCCCGGCGTCGAGCAGCGCGCGCACGTCCCCCAGCCGCCGGACGAGGTCGTCGATCTGCGCCCCGAGCGCGTCGCGGTTGGCGCTGTAGATCTGCGCCCACAGCTCGGGGTTGGAGCCGGC
Organism: Solirubrobacteraceae bacterium; assembly: GCA_035942495.1. Lineage (GTDB taxonomy): Bacteria > Actinomycetota > Thermoleophilia > Solirubrobacterales > Solirubrobacteraceae > CADCVQ01. The sequence continues at coordinate 1,336 of DASZDB010000212.1, read as the reverse complement.
GACGCGGGTGGCGTCGCGAAAGCTCGGGCCCGTCGCCGGCAGCGTCTCGCCGCCGAGCGCCTCGGCGACCTGGGCGACGAGCAGGTTGGCGACGACGTGCGGCAGGTGCGAGACGGCCGCCATGAGCCGGTCGTGGTCGGCGGGCGCGATCGCGGTCGGCACCGCGCCGAGACCGGCGACGAACCGCGCGAGGCGCTCGTACAGGACGCCCGGCGTCGCGGGGCGCGGCGTGAGATACCACGTAGCGCCCTCGAAGAGGTCCGCGCGCGCGTGCGCGACGCCGGTCGCCTCGGCGCCCGCGAGCGGGTGGCCGCCGATGAAGTTCGGATGGTCGATCGCGCCGACGAGCGCGGCCTTCGTGGAGCCGACGTCGGTCACGACCGCGCCGGGCAGGGCCTCGCAGAGCGCGCTGACGACGGCGGGCAGGGCGTCGACGGCGACGCCGGCGATCGCGATGTCCGCGGTGCCGACCGCGGCGATGCTCGTCGCCGCCTCGTCGATCGCGCCGCGCTCGAGCGCGAGCTCCAGCACCGCCGGGGTACGGTTGTAGCCCACCACGTGGGCTCCGAGACGCGCGCGTGCCGCGAGGCCGATCGAGCCGCCGATCAGGCCGACGCCGGCGAGCGCGACCCTCACGAGCGGCGGCTGCGGCGGGTCGGCGCGCTCACGTCATGAGCGACGGTCGCGCACCGCGGCGGCGAGCCCGTCGAGGACGCCGACGGTCGCGTCCCAGTCCATGCAGGCGTCGGTGATCGACTGCCCGTACGTCAGCTCACCGCCGGCGGAAACGTTCTGGCGCCCGCCGCCGAGGAACGACTCGAGCATCACGCCGACGATCGCGCTCGTCCCGCGCGCGACCTGCGCGCCGATCTGCGCCGCGACGGCGGGCTGCTGGCGGTGGTCCTTGCCGCTGTTGTCGTGCGAGGCGTCGATCACGAGGCGCTCCGCGAGGCCGGAGGCGCGCAGCTTGGCGAGCGCCGCGCTGACGCCGGCCTGCGTGTGGTTGGGCTCGTCGCGCCCGCCGCGCAGGATGACGTGCCCGTCGGGGTTGCCGGTCGTGTGCATGATCGCCGGGATGCCGCGAATGTCGACGCCGGCGAAGGAGTGGCTCGCGGCAGCGGCGCGAACGGCGTCGACGGCGACCTGCACGTTGCCGTCGGTGCGGTTCTTGAAGCCGACGGGCATCGACAGGCCGGAGCCGAGCTGGCGGTGGATCTGGCTCTCGGTCGTGCGCGCGCCGATCGCCGCCCACGAGACGGCGTCGGAGATGTACTGCGGCGTGATCGGGTCGAGGAACTCGCAGCCGACGGGCAGCCCGAGCCGCAGCACCTCGAGC
>DASZDB010000211.1:0-3952 GCA_035942495.1 Solirubrobacteraceae bacterium | reverse complement strand
CACGTCGACCTGCTGCGCGTCGACCTCAGCGTCGCGATCCACGCGGTCGTGCCGCTCGAGCTGACCGGCGGCGACGACGCGCCCGGCGTCAAGGAGGGCGGCGTGCTCGAGCAGATCACGCGCGAGCTGAACATCGAGGCGTTGCCGGACGCGATCCCCGAGGCCATCTTCCACGACGTCTCGGCCATGGACATCAACGACACGATCACCCTCGCCGAGGTCACCGTGCCCGAGGGCGTCACGCTGCTCGACGACCCCGAGGAGACGACCGTCGCGACGCTCACCCCGCCGCGCCTCGCCACCGACGAGGACGAGATCGAAGAAGAGACCGAGATCGTCGGCGACGCGCCGGCAGGCGACGCCGGCACCGGCGACGCCCCGACCGACTCGTAGCGCGGCGCCGTGCGGCTTCCCGGCCGCGGCGGTTCGGGCGCACCCGTCGACTGGCTCATCGTCGGTCTGGGCAACCCCGGCGCGAAGTACGCCGGCTCACCGCACAACATCGGCTTCGAGGTCGCCAACGTCCTCGCCGCGCGCTGGGACCTCCCGCGCGCAAAGACGAAGTTCGCAGGCCTGCTGACGGAGGGCCGCACGGGCCCCGGCGGACCGCGGGTCGCTGTGCTGCTGCCGCAGACGTACATGAACGAGGCCGGCCGCTCGGTCAGCCCGGCGCGCGGTTCGTACAAGCTGGCGCTGGAGCGGGTGCTCGTCGTGCACGACGAGATCGACCTGCCGTTCGGCGACGTCCGCGCGCGGATCGGTGGCGGCCTCGCCGGTCACAACGGGCTGAAGTCGCTGAAGGCTGAGCTCGGCGGCGCGGACTTCGCACGGGTGCGCGTCGGCGTCGGCCGCCCGGATTCGACCGATCCCGAGATCGTCTCCGCGCACGTGCTGGGCGCCTTTCGCCAACCCAAGGCCGAGGTCGCCGCGCTGGTCGACGACGCGGCGCGGGTCGCGGAGCAGATCGTGCTGGGCGAGCGCGAGCTCTGACGCCGGCGCGTCAAGCGCGTTGGACAGGCGGCGGCGGCGGGTAGGGCGCGGGCCATGGCAGACAACGTCATCCTCCGCCCGCTCGACGGCTCCCCCGATGCCCTGCGGATCCTCGACGAGTTCGAGAGCCGCACAGGCCTGATCGCCGAAGCCCACGGCGACGGGCGGCGCTATGGGCTGCGCGGCCCCGACCACCAGAAGGACATCGTCCAGACGCTGACCGAGATCGACCCGGCCTGGACCGACCACATCGGCTTCAAGCTGCCCGAGTAGCGTCGCCGCGGCGCTCGCAATCACGTCGCGCCCGGACGCGCGCGCATAGGCTCCACGCCATGGACCCGCGCTACGACGTGCTCACCGACGCCGCGCGGCTGGCGCGCGAGTTCGTCGACGGCCTCGCGGAGCGACCGGTCGGCGCGAGCGCGGGCATCGGGGAGCTGCGCGAACGGCTCGGCCTTCCGCTGACCGCGGCCGGCGAGGATCCGCGCACCGTCATCGCCGAACTCGCTGCCGACGTCGAGCCCGGTCTCGTCGCGTCCGCCGGCCCCCGCTACTTCGGCTTCGTCATCGGCGGCGCGCTGCCCGCAGCGGTCGCGGCCGACTGGCTGACCTCGGCGTGGGACCAGAACGGCGGCGGCGCGATCTCGGCGCCCGCCCTGACGGTCGTCGAGGCGGTGGCGGCGGACTGGGTGCGCGAGCTGCTCGGCCTGCCGGCGCACTGCGGCGTGGGCTTCGTCACGGGTTGTCAGATGGCGCACGTCACATGCCTGGCCGCGGCGCGCCACGCCGTGCTGGCCGATGCGGGCTGGAACGTCGAGGTCGACGGGCTGCAGGGCGCGCCGCCGCTGCGCGTCGTCGCCGGCGCCAACGCGCACATCACGGTCGCCCGCGCCTGCCGGATCCTCGGGCTCGGCGCCGAGACGGTGCGGATCGTGCCGGCCGACGGCGAGGGGCGGATGCTCGCCGTCGAGCTTGCCGCGGCGCTGGGCGAGCACGACGGCCCGCAGATCGTCTGCGCGCAGGCAGGCGAGGTCAACAGTGGCGCGTTCGACCCGCTGGCCGAGATCGTCAGGCAGTGCCGCGCTCATGGCGCGTGGTGTCACGTCGACGGCGCCTTCGGCCTGTGGGCCGCCGTCAGCCCGAGCCGCCGGCACCTGCTCGACGGTTTCGAGGGCGCCGACTCGTGGGCGACCGACGCGCACAAGTGGCTCAACGTGCCCTACGACTGCGGCATCGCGCTCGTCGCCGACGCGGCGCGCCAGCGCGGGGCCATGGCCTCGACTGCGGACTACATCCCTGCCAACGACAGCGACGTGCCGTGGGGCGTCGAGTCCACGCCCGAGTTCTCCCGCCGCGCGCGCGCCGTGCCGCTCTACGCCGCGCTGCGCTCGCTCGGTCGCGACGGCGTCCGCGGCCTCGTCGACGGCTGCTGCGACCAGGCCGAACGGATCGCCGCGCGCCTTGCCGCGCACGACGACGTCGAGATCCTCAACGACGTCGTGCTCAACCAGGTGCTCGTCCGCTTCGGGGGGAGCGACGACGTGACCGAGCGGGTCCTCGACCGGGTCCAGCAGGATGGGACCTGCTGGGCCAGCGGCAGCCGCTGGCATGGCGGCGCCACGGTCATGCGGATCTCCGTCAGCGGCTGGCAGACGACGGCCGCCGACGCCGATCGCTCGGCGGACGCGATCCTCGCCGCGCTGCGCGCCACGACGCGCTGAGCTTGTCGGCCCGCTCGGCCGGCGGCCACGACACGCTCCCTCTGCGACCTACACTGGTGCTGCCACGCGGCCGCCGCTGAGCGGTCGCTTCGCCTGCCCATGTCACTGCGCCCGCTCCTCGCTCACCTCACCGCCGCCGCCGACGGCGCGGTCCTCGCCCGCGACGGCGGCGCCGCCTTCGTGTCAGCGTCGCTGCGCCCGTACGTGCTCGCGGCGGTCGCCGACGAGGACGGCGCGCGGCCCGCGCTCGTCGTCGCCGGCGACGACCGCCAGGCACGCGACCTCGCCGCCGACCTGCGGGCCTGGCTGCATCCGCGGCCGGTGCGCTTCTACCCGAGCCGCGGCGTCGCCTACGAGTCGCACCTCGCGCCGCCGCCGCACCTCGTCGGCCTGCGCGTCGCCGCGCTCGACGCGCTGCTCGACGAGACGCCTGGCGAGCACGGCGCACCCGTCGTCGTCGTCTCCGCCGTCGCGCTGAGCGAGAAGGTGCCCGACCCGGCGCTGCGCCCGCACTCGTTCAAGCTGCGCGTCGGCGAGCTGCTCGACCTCGACGAGTGCATGGCCGCGCTCGTCGCGGCCGGTTACGAGCGCGTCGACCAGGTCGAGGACCGCGGCCAGTTCGCCGCCCGCGGCGGCCTGCTGGACATCTACCCCGCAACGGAGGACCGCGCCGTGCGCGTGGACCTCTTCGACATCGAGATCGAGTCGCTGCGCTGGTTCTCGACGTTCACGCAGCGCTCACTCGGCGAGACGCGGGAGGTCGAGATCGCGCCGGCCGCCGAGCTGGCCGCCGAGCACCGCGAGCTGGCGGAGATGGCGTCCCTGGAATCCGCGGAGGACCGGCCGGACATCGCCGAGCTTCTGCCCGTCGAGCGCTTCTCCGCGTTCCTGGACCTGGCGCCCGACGCCGCCGTCCTGATCGCCGCCGAGGAGGAGATCGGGCCGGCGCTGGCCGACCATTGGCAGGACGTCTGCGCCGCGTTTCACGACGCCGACGCGCATCACCTCTACGTCGCGCCGGAGCCGATCAGCGCCGCGCTCGCGTCCCGCGCTCACGTGCGGCTGTCCTCCTACGACACCGACCAGCCGCTGCAGTTCCGCGCGCAGGCGCCCGACCTCGCCGCGCGCTCGCTGAAGGAGGCCGAGCCCGAGCTCGAGAAGCTCGTCCGTTCGGGCTACCGCACGGTCGTCACGTGGCCGCAGCGCAGCGAGGGCGAACGCGCGGCCTACAACCTCGCGCG
>DASZDB010000210.1:0-1786 GCA_035942495.1 Solirubrobacteraceae bacterium | reverse complement strand
CTGGACGAGCCCAAGCTGCTCGACGACTCGCTCTTCGAGACGGCCCAGGTCTTCTTCGGATAGCCCGCTGTGCGCGCGCTCGTCCAGCGCGTGTCGCGGGCGGCCGTGCGGGTCGACGGCGAGGTCGTCGCGCAGATCGGGCCCGGGCTGCTCGTCCTGCTCGGCGTGACGCACGACGACGACGTGGCGCGGGCCGAGCGCCTCGCCGACAAGGTCCGCGCTCTGCGCGTGTTCACCGACGCCGCGGGCCGGATGAACGAGCCGCTCGGCGACCGCGAGGTGCTCTGCGTCAGCCAGTTCACGCTCTACGGCGACACCCGCAAGGGCAACCGGCCCTCCTATGTGGACGCGGCGCCCGGCGCCGTCGCCGCGCCGCTGTACGAGCGCTTCCGCGCGCGCCTGGGCGCCCAGGGCGGCGTCTTCGGCGCCCACATGGCGGTCGAGCTCGTCAACGACGGCCCGGTCACGCTGCTGCTCGAGGTCTAGCGGGCCGCCGGCGCCCCGGTCGTAGACTGCGCGCCATGTCCGTCGAGCCCCGCTTCGTTCCGCGCTTCGTCGCCGAGCCACCGCAGGAACCGCTGCCCTACGGCCGCTGGGCGGGAACGCTCGAGCGCCACTTCCTCGGTGCCTGCGACGCGATCGTCGTGGACGACGACGAGGAGCTCGGCGAGCCGGGTGAGATCGCGTTCTATCCCGATCGCACGTGGCACGGCAGGACGTTCGTCCCGGCCACGGCGCGCACCTCCAATGGCTACGAGCTGTTCGGCTACGTCTCCTTCCGGCCCGCCACCGAGGACCGCGAGCCGACGGACTTCGACGCCGTCGCGGACTTCACCGCGGACACGGCCGACGCAAACCCCGAATGGCAGCTCGACCTCTGCGACGAGGTCGTCGGCACCTGGCGCGGCGAGGGCGGCAAGACCGCCCACATGACGCTCGTCTGGGGCCGGCCGCTCGTGCCCGACGGCGCGGTCGTGACCGCCGAGCTCGCCGACCTCACGGTCGATCAGTGCGAGCTCATCATGGAGCGCTTCACGCTGCTGGCGCCCGACGCGTACCGCGGCGACACGCTCGACGCCAAGCTCTACGACGCGAAGGGCGCGGAGCTCGCCCGCGAATCGCTCTACGAGGACGACGGCGAGGACGACGAGGACTCCGACGAGGACGAGGACGAGAAGTAAGCCGATGGAGCTCGAGCACGCGATCCGCACGCGGCGCACGCACAAGGCCTACGCGCCCGAGCCCGTCGATCGCGCCACGCTCGACGAGCTCTTCGAGCTCGCCCGCTGGGCGCCGAACCACAAGCTCACGAACCCCTGGCGCTTCCGCGTCCTCGGACCGATCGCGCTCGAGCGCCTCAAGGAGGCCACCGGCGACCTCATCGCAGCCGCGAAGCTCAATCGCGCGCCGACGCTCGTGCTCGTGTCGGCGACGCAGTCCGGCGACCCGTTGATGGACGAGGAGGACGTGCTCGCCGCCGCGACCGCGGCCTACGTCGTGCTGCTCGCCGCGCACGGCCGCGGCCTCGCCGGCTACTGGCGCACGCCCGGCGTGCTGCGCACTCGCGCCGGCCGCGCCGCGCTCGGGGTGCCCGACGACGAGCACGTCCTCGGACTGCTGCATCTGGGCCACCCGCGCCAGGAGGCGCGCGTGCCCGAGCGTGCCCCCGTGGAGGCGGTCGTCAGCTATCTGGACTGATGCGGCAGGCGGCGCATGTCGCAGCTGTTGAACGTTAGTGTGCATCTCAAGCACCCGCCCGCGTCCAGAAGTACGCTGAACCACGGTT
>DASZDB010000209.1:0-6124 GCA_035942495.1 Solirubrobacteraceae bacterium | reverse complement strand
ATCGTCGTCTCGTGCACGGCGGTCACGGTACGGCGCGGCGCGGACGCCGGCTCGCGAGCAGGCGACGCAGCCCCGCGAGCTCCTCGGGCGCGACGAAGCGCGTGGCCGCGAACAGGACCGGGATGAGCGCGGCGGCACCGGTCCGCAGCAGGAACCCCTCGACGCCCGCCGGCGCCAGCAACAGCTCGCCGGCGACGCTGACGCCCGCCAGCAACACGACGGCATGCACGAGCCGGCGCCACTGAAACGGGACGGCGAACAGGCCGCGCGTCAGCAGGTGCAGCACGACGAGCATCACCGCGTACGCGGCGACGAGCGCGATGCCCGCGCCGGCGATGCCGAGCGGGCCGACGAGCGCGACGAGCACGACGCCGTTCACCACCACGCCCGCGAGCGCCGCCGGAAACGTCCGCGTCGTCACGCCGGCGCGCCCGCCGATCGTCACGAGCACGAGGAAGAGCCCGTACATCGCCCAGCCCAGCGCCACCCACGGCAGCGCCTCGTGCGCCGCGAAGTACTCGGGGGCGGCCAGCAGGCGCACGACCCAGCGCCCGAGCAGCGTGAGGCCGGCCACGACGTAGCCCGCGAGGACGACGTACCACGTCGCCACCGCGGCGTAGAAGCGCCCCGCCTCGCGGTCGTCGCCGATCGAGTAGGCCAGCGGCGGCCACGCGAGCTGAAAGCCGCGCACCGCGAGGATCACCGCCGTCGCGAGCTTCACCGAGAGGGCGAAGAGGCCGGCGGCGGCCGCGCTCTGCGTCCGCAGGATGTACGCGCGGTCGACGACGTTGAGCGCGAACACCGTCGCGTCGGCGGGGACGGTGGGCACGCCGAAGGCCAGCAGCGGCCGCAGTGGTCGAAGCGGGAGCCGTTGCTCGCCGCCGATGCGCGGGCCGATCCGCGAGCGCAGCAGCCACCAGAGCCCGAGCAGCACGACCGTCGAGGCGACGTAGTTGCCGGCGAGGTAGCCGCGCGCGCCGCCGTCGAGCGCGACGACGAGGGCCACCGTCAGCGCAACCGTCAGCAGCACGTTGCACAGCGAGGCGACGACGTATGTGCGCCGGCGCTCCTCGACGCGCAGCAGGGCGTAGGCGATCTCGAGGTTCGTAAACGACCACAGTCCGAGCAGCGCGATGCGCATGAGGCCGGCGTCCTCGAAGCCGAGCAGCAGCACGCTGAGCGGGCCCGCGAGCAGCGCGCCGAGCAGAGCGGCGATCGTCGTGACGAGCAGCACCGTCGCGGTCGTCGTGCGCGCGAGGTGGTCGCGCTGCGCCTCCGGCGTCTGGAAGTAGAAGCGCACGAACGCCTCGCCGAGGCCGAGGCGCAGCAGGATCGAGGCGAGGATGATGAACGTCAGCAGCGTCTCGGCGATGCCGAAGTCCGCGCGCGTCAGCGCCCGCGTGTAGAGCGGCAGCGTGACGAGCGCCAGCACGGCCGACAGCACGCTCGACGCCTGGTATGCGGCGCCCCCCGCCAGCAGGCGCTGAAAGAGGCTGCGCATCTAGTGGCCGTGCCCGTGGGTACGGGCGCTGCCCGGGCGTTCGCCGGCGCCGACTGCCAGGGATCGAGCCCGCCCTCCCGGGAAGCTGTGCCTCCGGCACATCGACGACCGAGGACGGTGCCAAGCGGTGATCGGCGAATGCCTGGCAGTGTGCGTACTCGCGGCCACGGCCACGACGGTACTGTCCGCACGTGCCGGATCCGCGTGCCCTCCTGCTGCTGCCGCGTCCGCTCGAGGGATTCATCCTCGCCGACCAGGCCCGCGACCTGCTGCGCGCCGACGGCGTCGTGGCCGCCGATCCGCCGCGCGTGCCGTACGGGGCGGTGGCCCGGCTGCCCGGGTTCATGCGCGATCGCCTCGCCCGCCGCACCGCCCGGCGCCTGCTGCGGGCGCTCAAGGGCGACCTGCGCGCCGTGGCGATCTTCCATCCCGTCCAGTGGCCGCTGGCCCGTGCGCTGCTCGCCGAACGCCCCGACGCCGAGCTGTGGTACGGGCGCTGGGATCGCTACGAGATGGCCTACGACGCGTCGCCGGCGATGCGCGTGCGGCTCGCCGCGCTGCACGAGCAGGCGGCGCAGCGCTCGGCGCTGACGTTCGTCGTGTCGGGCAAGCTCGCCGAACTCGAGCGCGAGGCCGGGCGCGAGGCGCAGCTCGTCGGCCTCGCGGCGGACTCCTTTCCCGCTCCGGACCCCGGCCGCGCGGTGATCGCGGTCTCACTCGGCCACCTCGGGTGGCGCACCGACTGGGCGCTGCTGCGCGCGGTCGCCGAGCAGATGCCCGAGCTCGTGCTGCTGCTCGTCGGCGCCTGGCACGAGGACGAGTGCAAGGCCGATCCCGACTTCGCGTGGTGCCGCTCGGCGGCGAACCTCGTGTGGCTGGGCCGGCGCAGCGACGAGGAGGCCGCGCGGCTGATCCTGTGCGCCGACGTGGGGATCCTGCCCTTCCGCGTCGAGCCCTTCAACGACGCGGCGCTGCCCTACCGCATCCTCAAGTACGCCCGCCTCGGGCGCCGGACGATCTCGCCGGAGCTCGCGGGGGTGCACACATGGGACCGAGCCGTGACGACGGTGCCCGACGCCGAGGCGTTCGCCGTCGCGCTGCGCGCGCAGGCCGGGGCGCGGTCGCGGCCGGACGCCGAGCTGCGCGCGTGGGCGCTCGAGCAGACGGCCGAACGTGTCAACGCGCCGCTGTGGGAGCGGCTGCGGGCGCTCGGACTGGCGTAGTGCGCGCGCGCCGCTAGTCCCGCGAGCGCTGCGCGAGCCGCTTGTCGCGCGGCTTCCTGAACGTCGCGACGCAGGTGATGTCGCGGTCGCCGTCGGCCCAGCTCGCCGGCGTCGGGTAGACGAACTTGAAGCCGAGCTGGCTGTCGCGGAACGCCTTCGCCGTCGCCTGGCGGCGCAGCCGGGCGCGACAGCCGCGCTGGCCCTTGCCGTTGATGAACGCCTCGCTGGGCGGCTTGGCGTTCTTGCCGCCGGGCAGCCTGATGAGCGTGTAGACCTCGCCGTCGTGCGGCTCGTCGCACTTGACGGCGTCGAAGGTCGTGACGTCACCCGTGCGCGAGTTGGCATCGCTGATGCAGTCGCCGACCTTCAAGTCGTCCGCATCGATCGTGCCCTCGCTGGACTCGCGGTCGGGCTCCGGCTCGCTCTGCTCGACCCTGTCGCCGCCGCTCGCGCTGCCGCCCTCGTCGGCGCCGCCGCCGAAGGCGCCGAGGAGCAGCAGGAGCAGCAGGACGAAGACGAGCAGCAGCCCACCGAAGACCAGCAGCGGCTTGATGAGAATCGACTTCGACATCGGCGGGACCCTAGCGCGGCCGCCCGCCGCACACGTCATATACCTCAAACGGCCCGCGCACGACCGAGGGCTCGCCGCGCGCCGGCGGCCGGTTCGTCGCGCGCGACACGCCGTCGGCGCGCCCGAAGCGCCGCTCGAACTTCTCGTCCCCGGCGATGTAGACCGCGACCGCGCCGGGCGAGCGCAGCGAATTGGCGTCCGCCCCGGCGCGGGTGCGGACCGCGCCGGCGTCCGCATGCAACAGCCAGCGCGCGTCGGGCACGAGCCGGTACGTCGGGAACGTCAACGCGCCGCACCGCAGGCCGGCGCGTACGCGCGGCTCGGCGACCAGCCCGCTGACCTCGTCGTGGGTGCGCTCGATGAAGCGCAGCTCCGCGCGCAGCGCACCGAAGCTGCCGGCCTTCACGACGAGGAACACGAGGCCGACCGCCAGCGCGCCCGCCGCGGCGGCACGCCAGCGCGTGCGCTCCGGGCCCGGCTCGAGCGTCGCGAAGCCCGTGATCGCGTAGCCCGCGAGGACGCAGAGCGCGACGGCGGGCACGGTCAGGTAGCGCGGGATCAGCGACAGCTCCGCGACGCCGATCGCAACGAACGTGAGCACGCCGGCGCCGAGCAGCGCGAGCGGGATCGCCAGCCGCCGCGCGCCGAGGCGGCGCAGGGCCAGGCCGAGCCCGATGACGCCGGCGATCGCGACGGGCGGGCGCGCGAGGTCGGCGAGGAACGTCACGAAGGCCGACGGGACCGAGGCCAGACCGCGCTCGCGATCCAGGGAGCCCGACAGCGCCTGCGTGTTCGTCAGGCTGAACAGCGGCTCGCCGGTGACAGCGAGGTCGACGAGGCACCACAGCAGCGGTGCGAGGGCGCCGAGCGCGAGCAGCACGGCGCGAGCGCGCCACGCGCTGCCCGGCAGGCACCACAGCCAGTACAGCCCGGCCAGCACCCACGCCTCCGGGCGCAGCAGCCCGGCCGCGGCGAGCAGCGCCATCGGCGCCCGCCCGCGCCGCGGCCGGCGCACCTCGAGCGCGGCCGCCCACACGACGAGCGCGAGGAACGGCACGTCGACGAACGCCCGGACGGCGTAGAGCAAGAACGCGAAGCTCGAGCCGACGAAGAAGGCGCCCAGGTACGCGGCCGCGGTGCCGAAGAGCGCGCGCCCGAGGGCGAACGCGCCCGCGACGAGCGCCACGAGGCTCAGCACCGTGACGAGCACGAGCAGCCGGTCGGCCGACTCGCCGGCGAGCGACAACACGGCCGCGAGAGCGAGGTAGAGCGGGTGCTGCGTCGGCGCGAAGGGATCCTCGAAGCCGGGCCTGACCCCGTCGAGCACGTCGCGGCCCCAGAGCAGGTGGTGGTAGGCGTCGTAGTCGGGGTACGTCGGGACGAGCGCCCACGCCACGACGGCGGCGAGCGCAAGCGCCGCGAGCGCCGCGCGCTCCCTCACGGTTCGGCTGCGGACGGCTGGGCGGCCGGCGCCACCGCGACGCCGAGCGCCAGCAGCGCCCAGGCCAGCGGATCCTCCAGGAAGGCGGCGTACAGCAGCGTGTGCACGACGAGCGCGACGAACGCCGCCGCGACCGCGGCACGCGCGATCGAGCGGCGCGCGCCGCGCAGAAGGGTCGCGACCGCGACGACCACGAGCGCGAGGTAGAGCGCGAGGCCCGCGAGGCCCTGCTCGGCGGCGACGGTGATCGGGATCGTGTGCGAGGCCGCGGAGGCACGTTGGTTGGAGGAGTCCTGGCGTTTGCGGTACTCCGTCTTGAACGCCGCGGAGCCCCAGCCGGTCACCGGCTTCTCGGCGGCGAGCTCGACGCCGCCGCGCACGAGCGACCAGCGCCCCGACGAAACGTTGTCGGCCGAGCCCTCGACGCCGACCGCGCTCGGCGCCGCGAGCACGACGACGACTCCGACGAGCGCGAAGCCGCCGACGAGCGCCGCCGCCCTGCCCATCCCCCAGCGCAGGGCGCCGAGGACGGTCAGCCCGACGAGCAGCGCGGTGAACGACGACTGCGAGAGCGTCAGGACAAGCCCCGCCCACAGCAGCACGAGCCCGCCGGCGCAGGCGGCCACGAGCGCCTGCCGACGGCTCCACAGCAGCACGGCGACGACGCTGAGCATCACCGTGACGAGGAACCGCCCGTAGATGTTCGGGTCGAAGAACAGGGAGTTGACGCGGAAGTAGGACTCGAACTGGTTGGAGGCGATGACCTTCGGGTTGAGCAGCAGCTCGCGCTTGCCGTACTCGACGAAGCCGATCGCGACGAACGCCGCCGCGAGCACGAGCAGGACGATCAGGCAGCGGCCGGCGAGCTGCGCGGTCCAGCGGATCCGCACGAGCAGCGCGAAGAGCAGCGCGAACGGGACGTAGAAGAAGATCGTCTGCGCCAGCGCGCCGTCGAAGTCGCTCGAGTACGTGGCCTGCGCGGCGTAGAGGACGATCGCCCCGGCCAGCAGCCACTCCAGCGGCCCGCGTGCGTGGGCCACCTCGCGTGAGTCGCCGCGTTCGGCGTCCTCCAGGTCGTGCGGCGAGCGCAGCCGTGGCAGCGCGTAGGCGAGCACGCCGGCGGCGATCACGAGGTACAGCGGCACGAGCAGGTTCGCCGTGTCGCCCCCGGACTCGATCGGCACCCGGAACGGCAGCGCCGCGGCAGCGGCGAACGCGAGCAGCTCCGGCCGGCGGTGGATCAGGAAGGCGCCGATGCCGAGCACGACCAGACCGCCGAGACCCGCCGCCAGCGCCAGCCCGGCGCGCTCGCGCAGCGGCTCGAACTGCGGAGTCGACCAGATGTTCGCCACGAGCAGAACCGGCGTCAGGACGAGCGCCCCCAGCAT
>DASZDB010000208.1:0-6786 GCA_035942495.1 Solirubrobacteraceae bacterium | reverse complement strand
GCAGTCGTCGGCAGGCGCACAGGGGATCGCGCAGTTCATGCCGGGCACCGCGAAGGCGATGGGGCTGCGCGACCCGTTCGACGCCGCGGCTTCGATCGACGCCCAGGCGCACCTCATGCGCGACCTGCTGCGCCAGTTCGGCTCGGTGCCGCTGGCGCTGGCGGCGTACAACGCCGGACCGGCCCGGGTGGCCGCCTGCAGCTGTGTGCCACCGATACCGGAGACGCGCGGCTACGTCGCGCGGATCCTGGGGCTGCTCGGCGGAGCGGGCGAGGCGCTCGCCGGTGGCGGGCTGGAGGTGCGCCTCGTGAGCTGAGCCGCGTACCGCCGGACGAGCCGCTCCGCCCTCCAGTGCATCCGCTTCACGCCGGGAGCGGATCGACCGCCGTCGTCGCATCGGATTTCGGCGGTCGGGCGAAGAACTTTCGGCGCCGGACGGACGGGCTTGAGCGCGGGATCAAGACCTGGACAGATGCGCCAGTAGTCGGTCCATTGCCCGACGCGATCATTTCCCTGCAAACCGAGCCTTTTCAAGTTCTCACGCGCAACGGTCGATGGGGAGGCATCGACTCCGGTCCGCGCCCACCGTTGTCCCTTGCCGTCGAGCGCCTCAGTCGCGGCCGCGCCGCGCGGCACATACGCGGCTACGAGCGCCGGATGGCGTCCCTGCTGCCGCAGGGACGGCTGCTGCCCGACGCGGTATGGCGCCGGCGCCACCGCTCGATCACCGTCCTGCTCTGGCTGCACGTCCCGGCGCTCCTGGCCTTCGCGATCATCCGGGGGTACGGGGTCGTGCACTCCTCGACGGAGATGCTGCTCGTCATCTCGCTGGCGATCGTCGCGAGCGTGCCGCGCCTCGGCCGCGGTCCGCGGTCGGCGGCGGCCGCGCTGGGACTCGTCGCCTGCTCGGCGCTGCTGATCCACTTCTGGGAGGGCCAGAGCGAGGGGCACTTCCACTTCTTCGTCGTCGTGTCGCTGCTGATCCTCTACCAGGACTGGCTGCCGTTCCTCATCGCGGTCGGCTTCGTCGTGCTGCACCACGGCGTCCTCGGGTCGGCGATGCCGAACACCGTCTACGGCAGCGAGGCGGCGACCGCGCATCCCTGGTCGTGGGCGCTGATCCACGGCGCCTTCATCCTCGCCGCCTCCGCGGCCAACATCGTCTCCTGGCGCGCGACCGAGCAACTGCTGCGCGACCCGCTGACCGGGCTCGCGGGCCGGGCGATCATGATCGACCGCCTGCGCCTCGGCCTGCGGCGCGCGCATCGCCGCGCGTTGCACGCGGGCGTCATCTTCCTCGACCTCGACCGCTTCAAGGTGCTCAATGACTCGCTCGGGCACGCCGCCGGCGATCGCGTCCTCATCAGCGCCGGCGATCGCCTGCGCGGGGCGGTGCGTGCCAACGACACCGCCGTGCGCTTCGGCGGCGACGAGTTCGTCATCGTCTGCGAGGACCTGCGTGACACCGAAGAGGCGATCGGCGTCGCCGAGCGCCTGATCGCGGCGCTGCGCGAGCCGTATGTCGTCGCCGGCCACGAGATCGTGCTGACCGTCTCGGCCGGGATCGCCGTGGGCGGGATTGACGACGATGATCGCAGCGCCGAGGACCTCATCCGCGACGCCGACGCCGCGATGTACCGCGCCAAGGAGAACGGCAAGGACCGCTACGTCGTCTTCGGCGAGGAGATGCGCGCGCGCGCTCTCACGCGCCTCGCCGACGAGGTCGACCTGCGCCACGCGCTGCGCCGCGGCGAGCTGCACATGCGCTACGAGCCGCAGTTCGCGCTCGGCAGCGGCCGCCTGCGCGCGCTCGAGGCGCTCGTGCACTGGCAGCACCCCACCCGCGGGCTGCTGGCGCCCCGTGAGTTCGTGGCGCTCGCGGAGGAGACCGGGATGATCGTGCCGATCGGCGAGTGGGCGCTCGGCGAGGCCTGTCGCCAGCTCGCCGGCTGGCGACGGGCCGGAGCGGCTGCGGAGCTCGTCGTGTCGATCAACGTCTCCGGCCACCAGCTCAGCGACGCCGGCTTCCCCGCAGTCGTGCGGGAGGCGCTGCACGCCGGCAACCTCGAGGCGCCGGCGCTCTGCCTGGAGGTCCCCGAGGCGGCGGTGATGGCCGATCCGGGCGGCGTCCTGTCGGCGCTCGACCAGCTGCGCACGGTCGGCGTACGCCTCGCGCTCGACGGCTTCGGCACCGGGCATCTGTCGATGAGCTGCCTGCGCGAGCTGCGCTTCGACACGCTCAAGCTCAACCGCGTCTACGCCCGCGACCTCTCCCAGCCAGGCGGCGACGCCGTCCTGCGCGGCATCGTCGACATGGCGCACGCGCTCGCCAGCGACGTCACCGCCAAGGGCGTGGCGACCGGCTCGCAGCTGCGCGCGCTGCGGGCGATCGGCTGCGACGCCGCCCAGGGCCCACTGCTCGCCCGTCCGGGACGCGCGGGCGCGATCGGCCGCCTCGTCGTCTCGCCGCCGCGCGGCGCCGAGGACCTCCTCGACCGCGAAGACGCGATGGGCGCGACCGCAGGACGCTCGTGGTCCTGAGTCACTGGGCCTACCGCGCCGGCGCGGCCCCGCTCGGCGCGCGATCGGCGCGCGGGTCGGGCAGCGGCGTCAGGCGGGCAGCGATCTCCGCCCGGCGCGGCTCGAGGAACGGCGGCAGGATGAGCTTCGTCCCCAGCTCCTCGACCGGCCCGTCGACGGTGAACCCGGGCTCGCGCGTCGCAAGCTCGTAGAGCACGCCGCCGGGCTCGCGGAAGTACAGCGAGTGGAAGTAGTGGCGGTCCACGTAGCCCGAGTTGGGGATCCCCGCCGCGCTGACGGTGTCGATCCAGCTCTGCATGTCGGCGTCGGTCGTCGCCCACGCGATGTGGTGCACGGTGCCGGCGCTCTGCCGGCCGCGCTCCTGCGGTGCCGGGTCCCACGCGATCCAGCCGCCGCGGCGCTCGCCGCGCAGCTCGAAGGTGGGCGTCAAGTCCTCCGCGCCGTCGTCGGCACGCCGCTGCGCACCCATCAGCCGTTCGAGCAGGAGCGCACTGTCGGCGGGACGGAAGCTGTAGGCGCGCACGCCCTCGAAGCCCTGCAGCGCGAGCGCCGCCGGGATCTCGGGGTGCTCGGCGATCAGCGGCTCGTCGCCGGAGGTGTCCACGACGAGCTCGTGAGCGAGCCCCTCCGGGTCGGCGAAGCGCAGTGACTGCCCGTCGCGCTCGGTCGCCACACCGTCGTCGCCGAGACGCGCGGCCCAGAAGTCGATCGCCTCGGGTGACGCGACGCGCCAGACGATGCGGTGCACCATGCCCGGGCCCGCCCGTCCCGGGATCGCGCCCGGGTACTCAAAGAACGTCAGGTCGGCGCCGGGCTGCGCGTTCTCGTCGCCGTAGAAGAGGTGGTAGACGCTCGGATCGTCCTGGTTGACGGTCTTCGCGGTCATCCGCAGGCCGAGCACACGGGTGTAGAAGTCGACGTTGCGCGGGGCGTCGCCGGTGATCGCCGTGATGTGGTGGATGCCGTCGAGGTTCATGGTCGTCCTCCCAGGAAGACGGAAGCGGTTGCGTGCGCTTGACTATACCAAGTAGTTGCGCCCGCAACCAATCTCGATGACGACAGCGCGGCCTCCCGGCTCAGCGCCCCCCGCCCGATCGCGCCGGTGCACGCCGGACCGGGGTGCGCCGGGCCGGCAGCGGCTTGCGGGTCTGGACGAGCGCGCTGCCACCGCCGCGCCGGACCGGCTCGGCCACCCCTTGCACCTGTCGACGCGCAAGCAGCTCGACGCCGGTCGCCGCGCCGATCTCGTCCATCGTGGAGAACGCGTGCCCGCGCGCGGCGAGCGCCGCCGCTTCCGGGGTCTTCAGGAACCCAGGCTCCGCAGCCGTCGCCGGTGTGTCGCGCTGGCTGAAGCGCGGCGCCGCGATCGCGGCCGGCAATGGCATCCCGAAATCGATCCGGTTGGTGATCAGGCCGATGACGGTGTTGATGATCGTCGCGCCACCGGGCGAGCCGACCGCAAACCACGGACGCCCGCTGCGCAGCACGATCGTGGGCGCCATCGAGCTGCGCGGCCGCTTTCCGCCCTGTACGCGGTTGATGTGCGAGCGCGACGTGAAGTTGAAGTCCGTCAGCTCGTTGTTGAGCAGGAAGCCGTACCCCGGGACGACGAGGCCGGAGCCGCCGGTGGCCTCGATCGTGAACGTGTAGGAGACGACGTTGCGGTCACGGTCGGTCACCGAGATGTGCGTCGTCGTGCCGGCGCGCGTCGACGTCACCGACGGCACCACGGCGCGCACGGCGGCGCCCCCGTTGAAGGGGGCCGGGTCGCCGAAGCCGGCCGGGCTCGTCCCCGCGACGTCGCCGATGACGGCGCGGCGCGTGGCGGCGTACTCCTTGGACAGCAGCCCCCGCTGCGGGACCGGGACGAAGTCGGCGTCGGCGATGTACGACGCGCGGTCGGCGAAAGCCAGGCGCGAAGCCTCGATGATGCGATGCAGCGCCTCCTCGCGCGGCATGCCCCGCAGGTCGTAGCCCTCGAGGATGTTCAGCGCCTCGGCGACCGTGATGCCGCCGCTGGAGGGCGGGCCCATCCCGAAGATCTCCGCACCGCGGTACGTCGAGCGCACCGGCGCACGCTCCGGCGCCGTGTACGCGCGCAGGTCGGCCGCGGTCATCACGCCGGGCCGCCAGACGTGGTCGGCGGTCGGGCTGACCTGGGGCGCACGCACGGTCCTGGCGATCGCGGCCGCGAGCCGGCCGCGGTAGAAGCCGCGCGAGCCGACGCGCGCGATCAGGCGGTACGTGTTCGCAAGGTCGCGATTGCGAAAGACCGTCCCCACCGGGCGCGGCGTGCCGTTGGGGGTGAGGAACAGCCTCGCCGTCGCCGGCACGTCGTCGAACCAGCGCAGGTTCTCGCGCGTCTGCTCGAAGAACGTCTGATCGATCGGGAAGCCCAGGATCGCCACGCGGATCGCCGGCTGCAGCACTTCGCGCAGCGTCATCGTTCCGTGCAGGCGCAGCGCGCGCTCCCAGCCGAGCACGGTGCCCGGAACCCCCACGGAGAGGCCGCTGTAACGGGCGGCCTCGAACTGGATCGGGACGCCGTTCTCGAGGAAGGACTCGCGATGCATCGCCAGGGGCGCCCGCTCGCGATGGTCGAGCGTGGTGACCCGCCTGCGCCTGGCGTCGTAGGAGACCATGAAGCCGCCGCCGCCGATGCCGGCGGAGAACGGCTCGGTGACGCCGAGCACGGCCGCCGCCGCGACCGCGGCGTCCGTCGCGTTGCCGCCCTTGCGCAGCATGTCGACGCCGGCCTTCGACGCGAGGCGATCGACGGTCGCCGCCGCGCCGCCGTACCCGGTCGACGTCGGCGGGGAGGAGGCATGCGCCGGGGAAGCCACGGCGAGCCCTGCGATGACGGTTGCAACGATGGCGATCGGCGAGCGCATGGGTGCCTTCCTCCCCTGCGGAGCGTTCCTTCAAGCCTGTGGGGAGCCGATTGCATGCCGGCGCGTCCGCCCGTCCGTCGCGCCGCGGCGCGCGCTCCCGCGCCGCGATCCCGCAATTGCCATCTGCGTTCACAGCGGCCAGAGCGCGCGGATCTATCCTCGAAGCGATGCCCGCAAGCTCCGCCCCGAACGCCTCCACGCGCATGCGCGACCAGCGCCGCAGCCTGCCCGACGGGCCGGGCGTCTACCTATTTCGCGACATCCACGGCAAGGTCATCTACGTCGGCAAGGCGAAGTCGATCCGCAAGCGCGTCGCGGGCCACTTCTCAAATCGCGTGACCCGCGGCGCCGTCGAGATGGTCGACCTGGCCCACCAGATCGACTTCCTGCTCGTCGCCTCCGAGGCGGAGGCGCTGCTCACGGAGAACCAGTTCATCAAGCAGTACAAGCCGCGCTTCAACATCCGGCTGCGCGACGACAAGTCCTATCCGTTTCTCGCGATCTCGCTCGACGAGGACTATCCGCGCGTCTACTTCACGCGCGAGCGCCACCGCCGCGACCGCCAGTACTTCGGCCCCTATTCCAACGCCAAGAAGGTGCGCGGCACGCTGGACCTGCTGCAGAAGGTGTTCGCGTTTCGCTCCTGCAGCGGCACCGTCCCGGGCCGGCGCAGCGGCTCGCCGTGCCTGGACTACTACATCAAGCGCTGCGGCGCGCCCTGCGTCGACTACCAGTCCAAGGAGGAGTACCGCGCCGCGATCGACGGCGTCATCGCCTTCCTGTCAGGGCGCTACCGCCAGATCGAACGCGACCTCGAGCAGCGCATGAAGGCCGCCGCCGCGGCGCAGGAGTTCGAGCAGGCGGCGCTCGAGCGCAACCGGCTGAAGGCGGTGCGCAGCCTGCTCGAACGCCAGCGCGTCGCCAACGAGGCCGTCGGCACGGTCGACGCCGTCGCGATCGCGGTCGACGGGATCGACGCCAACGCCCAGGTCTTCCAGGTCCGCGACGGCGTCCTGTCGGACCGCCAGTCGTTCTATCTCTCCAACGAGGCCGGCTACGCGATCGCCGAGGTCGCCGAGGAGTTCCTGCTGCAGTACTACGGCGACGCGATGGCGGTGCCGCCGCAGGTGCTCGTCCAGCAGGACGTCGTCGAGTGCGAGGTGCTCGGGGAGGTGCTGAGCGAGCTGCGCGGCTCGCGCGTCGAGGTGCGCGTGCCCGAGCGCGGCGACAAGCGCCGGATCCTCGAGCTCGCCGAGCGCAACGCGGCGCTCGCGCTCGACCAGGAGCGCCTGAAGGACGAGCGGCGCCGCCAGCAGCGCGTCGAGGCGCTCGACGGCCTGCAGGAGGCGCTCGG
>DASZDB010000207.1:0-2213 GCA_035942495.1 Solirubrobacteraceae bacterium | reverse complement strand
GCCCAGACGTTGTTGAAGTTCACGCCGGCGGCCATCACGCGCACGACGACCTCGAAGGCCTGCGGCTCGGGGACCTCGATCTCCTCGATCTGGAAGGCGTCCTTGGGCTCGCCCTCGCGCTCTTGGCGGATCACCCAGGCGGTCATCGTCGCGGGCAGCTCGCCCGGCTCGGCATCCACGGTTGCGACTTGGCTGATATCAACGGACATGGGTCGAAGATCCTACGCGCCGACGGTCTCAGGCGTAGGTTCAACCCGCGACGGCGCGTTGATGTCGCCGGCCGGCGGGGCCGGCGGCGCCGCGCCGCCCGCGAGCTCGGGGGAGATGAGCCTCCACGCCACGACCGCGCCGGCCGCGGCCACGAGCCCCCCGAGCAGCAGGCCCTGGCCGAGCGAGTCGACGAAATCCAGGCGCGAGCTCGTCTGGCCGATGAACGTGCCCAACACCGCCACGCCGAGCGTCCCGCCGATCATCCGGTTCATCGAGAGGATCCCCGACGCGACGCCGGCCTTGCTCTGGTCGACGGCGTTCATCGCGGCGGTGCTCATCGGCGACATCGTCAGCGCGATCCCGATCCCCATCAGCACGAAGCCCGGCAGCAGGAAGCCGAAGCCGGAGGTCGGCGTGAGAAACGATTGCCACACGAGGGAGATGGCCACGAGCGAGAGGCCCGCGACGATGAGCGGCCGCGGGCCGATGCGGTCGGTCTGGCGCCCGGCGATCGGGGCCACGAGGATGACCATGAGGGTCGACGGCAGGAAGCGGATGCCGGCCTCCAGCGGTGAGTAGCGCAGGATGTTCTGCATGTAGAGCGTCAGGAAGAAGAACATGCCGAGCATCGCGAAGGAGACGATGAACGCGACGATGTTCGCGCCGAGGAACGTCGGCGACCGAAAGAAGCTGAAGTCGACCATCGGCACCTTGACGCGCCGCTCGACGTAGGCGAAGGCGGTCAGGCCGACGGCCGCGAGCGCGAACAGGCCGAGCACGCGCGCCGAGCCCCAGCCCCAGTCGCCGGCCTCGACGAGCGCGAGCGTCAGCGCGGCCATCCCGACGGTGATCGCCGCCACGCCGGCGACGTCGACGGTCGGCAGGACGCTCTCGTCGCGCGACTCGTGCGTGGCGAACAGCGTGACGGCGATCGCGCCGGCGGCCACCGGGAGGTTGATGAAGAAGATCGATTGCCACGAGACGTGCTCGACGAGCAGCCCGCCGAGCACGGGCCCGATCGCCAGCGCGAGCGCCGAGACGCCGGCCCAGGTGCCGATCGCACGGCCGCGCTCGTGCGGCGGGAAGACGTTCGTGATGATCGACAGCGTCGCGGGCATCATGAGCGCCGCACCGAGCCCCTGAGCGGCGCGGCCGCCGATCAGCCATGCGGAGGACTGCGAGAAGCCGATGAACAGGCTGGAGGCCGCGAAGATCACGACGCCGATGAGAAAGACCCGCCGGCGCCCGAAGATGTCGCCGAGGCGCCCGCCCGTGACGAGCAGCACCCCGAAGGCGAGCGTGTAGGCGT
Source organism: Solirubrobacteraceae bacterium (assembly GCA_035942495.1). GTDB lineage: Bacteria > Actinomycetota > Thermoleophilia > Solirubrobacterales > Solirubrobacteraceae > CADCVQ01. Next base: position 694 of record DASZDB010000207.1, on the reverse strand, counting down.
TGACCGTCCACTGCAGCCCGGCGATCGACGTGTGCAGGTCGTTCTGGATCGACGGCAGCGCGACGTTGACGACCGTGTTGTCGAGCATGACCATGAACAGCGCGAAGCACATGGCCGCGAGCGTCCACCAGCGGCGGTTGTCGTCGGTGACGGCGAAGCGCGCCCTCATGCCGGCTCCTGGCGAGTTCGTGCGAGGTCGTCGAGGATCGGTCCCAGCGCCGCCGAGAGCCGCTTGCGTTGCGCCGCCGGCAGCGTCGCGGTGAAGTTCGCGACGCCCGCCAGCCGCGCCTCGTCGAGGCGCTCGAGGGCTCGGCGGCCGGCGTCCGTGCAGCGCAGGCGCTTCATGCGCCGGTCGGTCGTGTCCTCGCGGCGGGCGAGCAGGCCGCGCTCGACGAGCGCGTCGACGGCGCGGCTTGCGCCGGGCAGCGACAGGCCGAGCCGCTCGGCGAGGTCCTTCACGGTCAGCTCGTCGGCGGAGAGGGCGGTGAGCGTCTTGACCTGGGTGAGCGTGAGGTCGAGCTCCTCGAAGATCGCGTAGGTGGCGACGCCGCGCGGCGCGAGGACGGCGCGCCAGAGCGCGAGCAACTGCTCGGCGAGCTCGTCGGCGACCGGGGCGGTGGCGGCGGCGTCGGTTGACGGCAGCGAGGTCGATGCTTGCATGCACGCAAGTATTGCAAAGACGCATGCGTTGCTC
>DASZDB010000206.1:0-5019 GCA_035942495.1 Solirubrobacteraceae bacterium | reverse complement strand
GGGTTCGGCCGTGGGCGGGGGAGGCGGCGCGAGGGGCGCCGGGGTGCAGAAGATGAGCAGCGTGCAGCGCTGCTGTGCCAGCGCGCCGGCGGGCGCGGCCGCGAAGGCGGCGACCGCTGCAAGCAGCGCGACGAGGGGCGTTCTCACGGCCATGCGGCGTCATCGGCGGCGGGGGCGCGCGACTTGAGGCGGCGGCGCCGATCCTGACGCGCCGGGGGCGCCGCCGCGCCCGCGATCACGTCGTGCGCACCTGGCAGGCTGTCGCCATGCTCACGCTCGCGATCACGTTCTACGACGTCGTGCTGACGGTCCACATCCTCGCCGTGGTGGTCGCCTTCGGCGTGGTCTTCTCCTATCCGGTCCTCGACGCGCAGTTTCGCCGCGCCAGCGCCGCCGACCTGGCGGCGCTGCACCGCCTGCACGTCGTGCTGGCGCGGCGGGTGATCACGCCGGCGATGACGGTCGTGCTGATCGCCGGCCTGTACCTGGCGCTCGACCGCTGGGACCTCGGCGAGCCCTGGATCGGCGCGACGTTCGCGATCCTCTTCGTGCTCTTCGGCCTCACGGGGGCGGTGCTCGTGCCGGCGGACCTGCGCTTGGCCGAGCTTGCGGAGCGCGAGGGCGGGAGCAGCCCGGAGTACGTGCGCGGGCGGCGCAGGGCGGACATGTTCGGCGGCCTCGCGCTGCTGCTCGTCGTCGTGGCGATCTTCCTCATGGTCGCCAAGCCGGGCGTCTGACTCGCGCCGGTTGGCGGGAGGACTCTTCGTTCGGTGGGCGAATCTCAGCCCATGGATTGATCGCACCGCGCAACGCCGGCCGGGAACCTCGCCGCCCGACACCACCGTCGCCTGGGAGGGCGTTCGCGCAAGCGGCACGGTGGGAGCTCGCGGCGACCGGTCGCCCCTGCGCCTTGCACTGACCTCCTCAGTGGGCCAGAGCCTTGCCCCGGGCAGGTGCCCGGGGTGAGGCGCGCGCCCCGCCCGCCGGCGGTCGTTCCGAGGGCGTACGCGCCGTTCGTCCGCTCGGGATCGACCACTACCCTTCGTCGCGCGATGTCCAAGCGCCAGAAGGCTCCCGCCACGTACGAGAAGAAACTCGCGCAGCTGCAGGAGCTGCGCGAAGCGGCCGGCCGCACGAAGCGCGAGGCCGAGCGCAAGCAGCACGACCGCGGCCGCCTGAGCGCGCGCGAGCGCGTCGAGAAGCTGCTGGACCCGGGCTCCTTTCAAGAGCTCGACACGTTCACGCGCCACCGCACGCACGACTTCGATATGCAGAAGAAGCGGCCGTGGGGTGACGCGGTCGTCACCGGCCACGGCACCGTCGACGGGCGCCGCGTGTGCGTGTTCTCGCAGGACTTCTCGGTCTTCGGCGGATCGCTGGGCGAGGTCATGTCGGAGAAGATGTGCAAGGTCATGGACCTGGCGGCGAAGATCGGCTGCCCCGTGATCGGCATCAACGACTCCGGCGGCGCGCGGATCCAGGAGGGCGTCGTCTCGCTCGGCGGCTACGGCGAGGTCTTCATGCGCAACGTGGCCTGCTCGGGCGTGATCCCCCAGATCAGCCTCGTCATGGGCCCGTGCGCCGGCGGCGCCGTGTACTCGCCGGCGATCACGGATTTCGTCTTCATGGTCAGGCGCAACTCGCACATGTTCATCACCGGGCCCGAGGTCATCCGCACGGTGACGGGCGAGCAGGTCGAGGTCGAGGAGCTCGGCGGAGCCGACACGCACAGCTCGCGCTCGGGCGTCGCGCACTTCGCGTGCGAGGACGAGGAGGCCTGCCTGCAGGACGCGCGCTACCTGCTGAGCTTCCTGCCCTCCAACAACCTCGAGCCGACGCCGCGGGTGCTGCCGACCGACGATCCCCTGCGGATGGAGCCCGAGCTCGACGAGGTCGTGCCGGCGAACCCGAACAAGCCCTACGACGTCAGGCTCGTCGCGCGGATGATCGTCGACGACGGCGAGTTCTACGAGGTCCACGAGGAGTTCGCGCCGAACATCGTGTGCGGCTTCGCCCGCCTCGACGGGCATGCGGTCGGCGTGGTCGCCAACCAGCCGGCGTCGGGCGCGGGCGTGCTCGACATCGACGCGAGCGTCAAGGCCGCGCGCTTCGTGCGCACGTGCGACGCGTTCAACATCCCGCTGCTCGTGTTCTGCGACGTGCCGGGTTTCCTGCCCGGCGTGGGGCAGGAGTGGGACGGGATCATCCGCCACGGCGCCAAGCTGCTGTACGCCTTCGCGGAGGCGACCGTGCCGAAGATCACGATCGTCACGCGCAAGGCCTACGGCGGCGCCTACGTCGTGATGGCGTCCAAGCACATCGGCGCCGACCTCCACCTCGCGTGGCCGACCGCGGAGGTCGCGGTGATGGGGCCGGAGGGCGCGGTCAACATCATCTACCGGCGCGACATCGCCGGCTCGCCGACGCCCGAGGAGCGTCGCGAGCGCCTCATGGACGACTACCGCGCCCGCTTCGCCAACCCGTACTCCGCCGCCGAGCGCGGCTACGTCGACGACGTGATCATCCCGCACGAGACGCGGCCGAAGCTCATCGCCGCGCTCGAGACCCTGCAGACCAAGCGCGTCGAGCGCCCCAAGCGCAAGCACGGCAACATCCCGCTGTGACGAAGGGCGGCGCCTGGCTGGCGCTGGTGCTGCTCGCCGGCGCCCTCCTGCGGTTCGCGACGCTCGACGCGCAGAGCCTCTGGTACGACGAGGCAGTCACGGCGCAGCTGCTGCGGATGGACCTCGGCACGATGCTGCGCGCGATCCCCGACAGCGAGTCCACCCCGCCGCTGTACTACGCGCTGGCGTGGCTGTGGGCCCAAGTGTTCGGGACCGGCGAGGTCGGACTGCGTTCGCTGCCCGCCCTGCTGGGGACCGCGACGATCGCCGTCGCGTGGGCGCTGGGCGCGCGGCTGGGCGGCATGCGGGCCCGGACGTTTGCGGCGATCCTCGTGGCGTTCAGCCCGATGCTCATCTGGTTCAGCCAGGAGGCGCGCGCGTACGCGCTGCTGACACTGCTGGCGGCGCTGTCGGCGCTGCTGTGGCTGCGGGCGGTCGAGCAGCCGCGACGCGCCGGACCGGCGTTGGCGTGGGGCCTCGTCGCCGCCCTCGCCTTGGCGACCCACTACTACGCGATCTTCCTCGTCGGGCCGCAGGCGCTCTGGCTGGCGCTGCGCGCGCCCGGCCTGCGCGAGCGCGCGACGGCCCTCGCGCTCCCCGTCGCGGCGGGCCTCGCGCTGGCGCCGCTGGCGCTCGGCCAGCGCGCGAACGACCGCGCGGCGTTCATCGGCGACAGCTCCCTGCTGACGCGGCTGGCGCAGCTTCCGAAGCAGTTTCTCGTCGGCTACGACGCGCCGCTGGAGCCGCTGCTGATCGCGCTCACCGCGCTCGTCGCGCTGATCGGGCTGGGCGGGCTGGCGGCGCTGCTGGCCCGGCGGCCTCTGGCACAAGTTACCTCGCGTGCGCGTAACGAGATCGCGCTGCTGGCGGGACTCGTCGGCGCCGCGCTGGTGCTACCCGTGCTTGCCGCGATCGGCGGCGAGGATCACCTCATCACGCGCAACGTCGTGGGCGCGTTGCCGCTCGTCTGCGTGCTCGTCGCGATGGGGCTCGCCGCCGTCGCGCAGGCCCGTCTGCGGGCCGCGCTCGCGGCCGTGACCGTGGCGTGCGCGGCGGGGGGAATCGTCGCAGGCGGCGTCGCAGGCGATCCCCAACTGCAGCGCGACGACTGGCGCTCGGCGGTCCGCGCGCTCGGGACGATCGGCGGGCCGCGCCTGATCGTCGCCACGCCGGACTCGGCGCTGACGCCGCTGCGCTACTACCTGCCGCAGCTGCGGCGGGCGACGCCGCCTTCGTTCACGACGGCCGAGATCGACTACATCGCGCTGCCGGTTCGCCTGCCGGGCGAGCGCCCGCAGCCGCCACGGCCGCGCCGGCCGGTGGCCCCGACGCCGCAGCACACCCTCGTGGGCCGGACCGACGGCGAGACGTTCACGGTCCTGCGCTGGCGGATGCCGGCGCCGCGGCCCGAGCCGATCGCGCCCTGGCCGGGGCTCGACGGCAAGCCGGCGGCGCTGCTGGCGCTGGCGGCGCCGTGACGCTCGGGAGCGTCCTGGCGGTCCCTCGCCGGGACGCTCCACGCAAAGTTGACGCCCCCGTCACGTTCTCGCTAGGCTTGCCCGCCCATGGCCTCGCCCGCGCGCGATCAAGACGACGATCTCGAGTACGACTACGACTGGCTCGTCGTCGGCTCGGGCTTCGGCGGCAGCGTGGCCGCCCACCGCCTGACCGAGAAGGGCTACCGCGTCGCGGTCATCGAGTCCGGCAAGCGCTTCACCGACGACGACTTCCCGCGCTCGACATGGGACCTGCGCCGCTACTTCTTCGCCCCCCGTCTGGGGCTGCACGGCATCTTTCGCCTGTCGCTGTTCAAGGACGTCTCGATCGTCAGCGGCGCAGGCGTCGGCGGCGGCAGCCTCGGCTACGCGAACACGCTCTACCGCGCCCGGTCGCGCTTCTACTCCGACCGCCAGTGGGCGGGCCTGGAGGACGACTGGGAGACCGCGCTCGCGCCGCACTTCGACGAGGCCGAGCGCATGCTCGGCGTCACGACGGTGCTCTCCGACGACCCCGCGGACAACCTGCTGCGCGAGTTCGGCCGCCACATCGACGCCGACAAGACGTACGCCAAGACGCGCGTCGGCGTGTTCTTCGGGACGCCTGGCGAGACCGTCGCGGACCCGTTCTTCGGCGGCGCGGGCCCGCCTCGCACGGGCTGCGTCGCGTGCGGGCGCTGCATGGTCGGCTGCCCCGTCGGCGCGAAGAACACGCTTCCCAAGAACTACCTATGGCTCGCCGAGCACGCCGGCTGCCGCATCATCGCCGAGCGCGAGGTCGTCGACGTCCGCCCGCTCGGCCCGCGCGACGGATCGCAGGGCTACACCGTCACGACCGAGCGCACCGGCGCCTGGCTGCGCAAGGACCGGCGGACGATCAAGGCGCGCAACGTCGTGCT
>DASZDB010000205.1:0-5254 GCA_035942495.1 Solirubrobacteraceae bacterium | reverse complement strand
GGACAGGCCCTCCTTGACGAGGGCCGGCGCGCCCATGACCACCGCGGTCGCGATCTCGACGGCCTGCAGGCTGATCCCGTAGGAGAGCGCGTCGGCGTAGCCGACGCCGTAGGCCGCCAGCACCGCGACGCAGGCGGCCTGGAAGATGCCGCCGTTCGACGGCGTCGCGGGCAGGACCGCGGTGACGTTGACGGCGAAGAGCACGGCCGCGGCGGCGCCGAGGCCGGCGGTCTCGTCGAGCCCGAGCGCGACGAGCAGCACGTAGCACGACAGCCACTGCACGACCCAGGCCGACAGCTGCGCGACCGTCGCGGTCGCCCCGAGCCGCGGGCGGCGAAAGACCGTCAGGCCGCCCCGCAGCTGCACGAGCGCCGCGCGCGCCTGCGTGACGAGCGCGGCCGCACGGTGCAGACCGGCGCCGAACGCGGCTCGCGTCGTCTGGTCGGGATCGTCCGATTCGGAGCGTTTGGCGTTGCCGGAGCGCAGCAGCGCCGGCAGCAGCAGCAGCGACGCGACGATCGCCAGCGGCGCGATCGCGACGACGAGCAGCGCCTTGTGGTGCGTGAAGAGATCGACCGTCGAGAACATCACGATGCCGAGCACGATCAGCGCGACGATGTTCAGCAGCGTCTGCGACACGATCGTGCCGAGCACGACGGGCAGGTGCAGGCGCGCGCTGCCGATCCGCCGCGCGACGACGAACGCGCGCGACGGCTCGCCGAGGCGCGCGGGCAGCGTCGCCGACATGAGCACGCCGATGAACGTTCCCTGCAGCGCGTCGCGCAGGCGCACCCGAGTGCGCGGCAGCGCCGCCTGGAGGATCGCGTGCCAGGCGAACGCGCGCAGCACCATCGAGAAGCACATGAGGCCGAGGCCGAGCAGGACCCACGGCGGCGCCGCGTTGACGAGCGCGTGGCCGAGCCGGTCGGTGCCGATGCGCTGCACTGCGATGACCGCGAGCACGGCCGCGAAGATCCCGACCGCGCCGATCGCCAGCCGGCGCGCCATCCGGGCGCCGGGCCGCGACGCGTCCTTCGCGCCGGCACCGGCGAGCGCGGGCTCGAGCGTCGGCAGCCGCTGCGCGCGCACCCGCTCGCCGTCGGCCGGAACGAGCCCGAGCTTCGCCGGCACGCTCTGCCGGGCGTCCGCATGCAGCGCGATCGCGTCCTCGTAGGCGCCGAGGACCTCAGCGGCGACCCGCGGCCACGCGTAGCGCGGGGCCGCCGCCGCCGCGGCGGTGGCGAGCCTGCCCAGACGCTCGGGGTCGAGCGCGAGGTCGCGGAGCGCTTCGGCGAGCGCCGTCGCGTCGCCGCGCGGCACGAGCACGCCGTTGACCGCGTCCTCGACGACGTCGCGATAGCCGGCGATGTCCGACGCGACGACCGGCGTGCCGGCGGCGAAGGCCTCGGTGAGCACCATGCCGAAGCTCTCGCCGCCGAGCGACGGCGCGCAGAGGACGTCGGCCTCGCGCAGCACGGTCGACTTCTCGTCGTCGCTGCACTTGCCGTGCGCGACGACGTTGCACGTATCGAGCATGAGCGGCGCGAGCTCGTCGGCGCCGACGCCGACGACGTCGAGCGTCGCGGGGACGTGCTCACGCAGCGCCTCGAAGGCACGCAGGAGCACCGGCAGGCCCTTGCGCTCCACGGCCTGTCCGATGAAGGCGACGCGCAGCGGCCGGTCCGGGCCGACGGGCACGTCGCGCCGCGGCGCCGGCGCCTGTTCGGGGACGTCGACGCCGTTGGGGATCACACGGTAGGTACCGCCGAAGAAGCGCCGGCCGGTCCACTCGGCCGCCTGCGAGACCGCGATCCGCACGTGCAGGCGGTTCAGCCGCCGCCACGCGCCGAAGAAGTTCGCGAGGCCGTTGGAGAAGACGTTCTCCGAGTAGCAGTGGAAGGTGGCGACGAGCGGCGCGTCGACCGTCATGAGCGAGTCCCACCCCGGGATCGGCGCGACGGGCTCGTGCAGGTGCACCACGTCGTAGCCGCGCTCGAGCTCGCGCCGCAGGTCGACGAGCGTCGAGACCCCGTAGGCGACGTTCGAGACGGCGCCGTTGGAGGGAAAGCCGACCGTCCGGCCGAGCGGCACGAGGTAGTCGGGCAGCGGGCGCTGCGACGGGCGCGCGCCGCGATGCAGGCGCAGCGTCAGGCGGTCGTCCGGGTCGACCGGCGACAAGACGCGCACCTCATGACCCGCAGCCAGGCATTGCTCGGCCAGCGCCTCGATGTGGCGCGTCACTCCCCCTGGGTACGTCCACGAATACGGAGATACCAACGCAATCCGCATTCGCGGCATCCTAGCTTGGCGCGCCGCCGCCATCGACGCGCCGATGTGAATGTTCTGTGCGGATGACGGCGCTCATGCCGGATTCGGCGCGCGCTCCTCCGCGGCCGCCAGGTTCGGGTCGCCGCGGATGTACGCCGTCGCGCACGCGAGCACGAAGACGCCGATGGCCAGCAGCAGCGGCCCGGAGTCGTTGGAGACCGCGCCCACGATCGACGCGGTGAGGCCGCCGATGAGCGTCGCGCGCCACGAGGGCGACTCTCGCAACGGGGCAAAGATGCGCTCTCGGTAGCGCACCGCATAGACGGCCGCGAGCAGGGCGATCAGCGTGATGAACGGCATCGCCCCGCCCTTCAGGACGTTGAAGGCCAGCGTGTAACGGCGCGTGACGACGTCCCACAGCGACCCCGCGCTGTCGGCCTGCAGGATCGTGCGCGTGAAGTGGCCGTTGCCGCCCGACGCGAGGTCGAGCACCGCGAGCGCCACGAGCGCGGCGACCGGCGTGGCCGCAGCGAGCAGCAGCGTGCGTCTCGTGGGCGCCCCGGGCAGCATCAGCACGGCCGCCGCCGCGAAGCCCGCGCCGACGGTGATGACCCCGCCGACGTCGGCGCCGAGCCGGCCCGAGCCGACGAACACGGCGAAGACGGCGCCGCTCAGCGCGATGATCGCGGCGTTGCGGCGCGACCGCGCCTGCCCCCACAGCAGTGCCCCCAGGCCGACGAGCAGCAGCAGGGTGAGCGCGGCCTCGAGCTCGTTGCCCAGGCCGTAGAAGCGCACGCCCGAGCGCGGGTTGGCGCCGAGCAGCGACCGGACTGTGAGCTGCGATCCGAAGACGAGGTCGACGGCGTACGCGGCAACCGACGCGGCGGCGGGCACGAGCGGGCCGCGCGGCCATGGCACGAGGCGGTCGGTGATCGCGGCGAGCGCGAAGCTGGCGGCGACGACGATCGCGACCTCGACCAGCCGCGACGGCGCGATCCAGCCGGTGAAGAGCAGCAGGAGCGGCACCCAGAGAAACGCGAGCGCGCCGATCCGCAGGCCTGCGCGCACGCCGCGCCGGTCGCGGGCGATGCCGAGCGCGAGGACGAGCGCCAGCCATGTGAACAGCAACGCGCCGAGCACCGCGGTGCGGCGCCCGCTGACGACCCGCAGGCGCGCTTCGGTGTCCTTCAGCGCAGCCGCGTCGCGTAGGCCTTCGGCGCGAATCGGCTGCCCGCGCACGCCGTCGGGCACCGGCCGCCCGAGGTGGTGCAGGATCGTGACCGGGACGTCGATCCCCGCCACGATGCCGTCGAGATGGGTCGTCGCCGAGATCAGCGCGCCGCTGCCGGCGTCCAGTCCCGCGATGCCGATCGGCAGCAGCACCGGCGCCGTTGTGCGGGGCGGCGCCTGCAGGACGATGAGCAGGTCGTCGGGGCGCCGCGCGCGCAGGAGGTCGTCGAGCGCCGCGTCGCCCTTGGCGGCGGTCGGCAGGCCGACGACGACGAGCCGGTGGCGCCTCAGGAGCTTCGTCGCGCGCTCGGCGAGCGTCCGCGCCTCGCCGAGCGAGACGGCGGCGACATCGCCCTCCCGGTCGGCCGCCACGGTGGCCACGACGTGGGTGCGCCCGGCGACCCCCGCATAGGCCGCGCCGCCCGGGATCTGCCCCGCGAGCATCCCCGGGTGCATCTCGGCCGGGGGCGTGGCGGCGCGCCGCAGCGCCTTGCTCCAGCCGAAGATGAAGCCGGTCCCGTCTCCGCCGAGGACGAGCTCGAGCCGCGGCGGGGTCGGCGGCTCGTAGACCGCCCGGGAGGTGCGCGTGCCGGACGTCATGTCGAGCACCATCTGCTCGCGGTCAAAGCGTCCCTGCGTGGCGCTGACGAGCCCGAGCGCGAGCTGCGTGCGCGCGTCGAGGCGCTCGAGCACCGGCTTGGGGTTGTCGTCGCCGCCGGGCGGCAGGAAGGCGACGACCGCGCGCGGCTCGGCGGCCGGCGTGGCGGCGTGGGCCGGCGCCGCGCCCACGGTGACGAGGACGGCGACGAGGACGGCGAGCACTGCCAGCACCGGTGCGGCGACGCGACGCGGCCGGGGTACGCCAGGGGCTGAGCGGGCCATCGCCCGTTCTATCCTGTCAGTCCGTGCCGCAGCGTCATTTCGTCAAGTACACCTTCCTGAAGATGGATCCCGCCTGGCGGCGCCTCGACGCTGACGTGCGCGAGGCCGGCAAGCGGGAGTTCGCCGCCGCCTGCGCGGACTTCGCTGATGGGCACCTGCTGCGCGCGTTCTCGACGATCGGCACCCGCGGAGACACCGACCTCATGGTGCTCACGCAGGCGCAGAACCTCGATCGTATCCACGAGTTCCACGTCGTCCTGGGTCAGAGCGGGCTCATGAAGTGGGCGACGATCCCCTACTCGTTCCTGGCGATGACGAAGGTGTCCGAGTACTCCGAGGAGTCACGTCTCGAAGTTCGCCCCGCGCATGCGAAGTACCTCTTCGTCTATCCCTTCGTCAAGACGCGTGCCTGGTACGCCCTCGACGCCAAGGAGCGCTACCGGATCATGCAGGAGCACATCTCACTCGGTCGCGAGTATCCGGACATCGACCTGAACACGTCGTACTCCTTCGGCCTCGACGACCAGGAGTTCGTCGTCGCCTTCGAGACCGACCATCCGGGCTCGTTCCTCGATCTCGTCCAGCGCCTGCGCACGACCGAGTCCTCGTCCTTCACGCTGCGCGACACGCCGACCTTCACGTGCATCAGCGCGTCGGTCGAGCGTGCGCTGTCGGCGCTCGACGGCGAGCCGATCGCCGCGGAAGTGGTGTAGCCATGCGCGAGACCCCCGGAGAGATCCGCGACATCACGGTCATCGGCGCCGGCCCGGTCGGGCTGTCGACCGCGTTCTGGGCGGGCATGCGCGAGGCCACGTCGCGCATCGTCGACTCGCTGCCGCAGATCGGCGGCCAGCTTACGGCGCTGTATCCGGAG
>DASZDB010000204.1:0-1968 GCA_035942495.1 Solirubrobacteraceae bacterium | reverse complement strand
GGTCGTCGAAGGAAAGCTCGACGCGATAGCCGTCGCCGCGCGGCTTGACGGTGACCTCGATCCCGAGCGCGCCGCCCAGCGCGTCGGCGATCTGCTCGACGGCGGCCGCCTGGTCGGGGTGCAGCGTGCGGCCCGAGGCGGCGGGCGGCACCGTCGGTGCGGCCGGTCGTGCGTTCGCCTCGCGAGCGCGTGCCTCGAGCGTGCGGACCGACCATCCCTCGTCGACGGCGCAGTGCGCCAGGCGGCGGCGGTCGCCGTGGTCGGCCGCCAGCAGCAGCGCGCGGCCGTGGCCCGCGGAGAGGTCGCCGCGCTCGAGCAGTGCGAGCACCTCGTCGGGCAGGTCGAGCAGGCGCAACAGGTTCGTCACCGCGACGCGGCTGCGCCCCACGCGCAGCCCGACGGACTCGCGGGTGAGGCCGAGCTCCTCGACGAGCGCGGCGCAGGCGCGCGCCTCCTCGACGGGATTGAGGTCCTCGCGCGCCATGTTCTCGATGAGCGCAGCCTCGAGCGACTCGGCGTCGTCGCGCGCCCGGACGAGCGCCGGGATCGTCTCCAGCCCCGCGAGCTGCGCCGCGCGCCAGCGTCGCTCGCCGGCGACGAGCTCGTACGTCCCGCCCGCCACCGGTCGGATCAGCACCGGCTGCAGCACCCCGCGCTCGCGCAGTGAGCTCGACAGCGCCAGCAGCGCGTCCTCGTCGAACGAGCGGCGTGGCTGCCGCGGGTTGGGCACGATGAGCTCGACCGGGACGTTGCGCAGGTCGTCGCCGGACGGGGCGGGCGTGCCCGAGACCCGGAGGATCTCGGCGAGGCCGCGGCCCATCCCGCGCGAGCCGCCGCTCATGCCGAACCGCCCGATCTCGTCGCCGAAGGTGTGCTGAACGCGCAGCGCCACCAAGTCATGTTCGGACTCCGGCCCGTACGACCTCCTTGGCGAACTCGAAATACGCGTCCGCCCCGACGCAATGCGGGTCGTGGTGCGTCACCGGGCGCCCGTAGCTCGGCGCCTCGCCGACGCGCACGTTACGCGGGATGACGGTGTCGAACACGAGCGCCGGGAAGTGCGCACGCACCTCACGCTCGACGTCGCGCGCCAACCGGGTGCGCCCGTCGTGCATCGTCAGCAGCATCCCGGCGATCGTCAGGCGCGGGTTGAGCTCGCGCTGGATGAGCGCCAGCGTGTCGAGCAATCCCGCGAGGCCCTCGAGCGCGAAGTACTCCGTCTGCACGGGCACGATGACGCGGTCGGCCGCGACGAGCGCGTTGACGGTCAGCGGGCCGAGCGACGGCGGGCAGTCGAGCAGGATGTAGTCAAAGCCGTCGCGCGCGCCGGCGAGTGCGTCGCGCAGGCGCGTCTCGGAGCCCGGCTCGCGCGGCAGCTCGCTGTTGGCGGCGGCGAGGTCGGGATGCGCGGGGACGACCTTGAGGTTCTCGATCTCCGTTCCGGTCACCGCGCCCGCGAGCGTGCAGCCCCCGGAGAGGACGTCGTAGACGTTCGGCTCGGTGTCCTTGGCGATGCCGAGGCCGAGCGTCGCGTTCGCCTGCGCGTCGATGTCGATCAGCAGCGTTGCGAAACCGGCCTCCGCGATGCAGGCGGCGACGTTCACCGCGGTCGTCGTCTTGCCGACCCCGCCCTTCTGGTTGGCAATCGCGTAGACGGTCCCCACGGCGTGAACGGTAGCGGTGAAAGCGGTCGGAGCAGTGATCGTTCGGTGGCGAACGGTGTGGTGTGGCGCTCAGGTCGAGGCTCGGAGCGGCCGTTTGCTGGCCATTCCCGGCCGGCGGGGGAAGCGGTTCGGCGTCGAAGCAACCTTCACGTAGACGTGCAGTTGCAGATGTTCGGCCCCGATCCATGGCTCGGCCGGCCGGACCTCGACGACGTCGAGGCCGGTGGCGGCCGCGGCGGCCGCCGCGTTGCGCTCCTCCTCACCGTCGCGGCGGCCCTTCCAGGCGACCAGCGCGCCGTCGAGC
>DASZDB010000203.1:0-13742 GCA_035942495.1 Solirubrobacteraceae bacterium | reverse complement strand
AGGCGCTGCTCATCCCCGCCGACGTCCTGCACGTGCTCGCGGCCGGCGCCTGGCTCGGCGGCCTCACGCTGCTACTCATCTGCTTCTGGCCGCGCCGCCAACAGGACCTCGTCCACGGTGCCGCCGACGCGACCGCCCGCTTCTCGCGGCTCGCGTTGCCAGCCATCGTCGTGCTCATCACGGCCGGCAGCGCGCAAGCCTGGTTTTACCTCGGCTCGATCGGCGCGTTCTTCGACAGCACGTACGGCTGGGCGCTGCTCGCCAAGATTGCTGTGCTGGGCCTCATCGTCTGGCTCGCCGCCGGCAACCGCCGGCGAACCGCGTGCCTGGCCGGAGGCGACGTCGACGCAACCGGACCGCTGCGCCGCGCCATGCGCGCCGAGGTCGTCCTCGCGGTGCTCGTGCTCGCCGCAACGGCAACGCTCGTACGCGCGGCGCCGCCCGCGAGCATCAACAACGGACCGGTGGTGCGCGAGCTCAACCTCGGCCCGATGCGCTTGCAGATGGACGTCGAACCGGCGACGGTCGGACCCAACGACTACCACCTGTACCTGTTTGACCGGCGCACCGGTGCGCAGATAGACCGAGTCGAGCAGCTCGCCGTCGAGCTCGTCCAGCGCGAGGAGAACATTGGCCCCATCACGCTCGACATCCCGCGCAAAGGCCCCGCGCACTACGAGCTGCGCAACTCCACGCTCGGTGTGCGTGGCACCTGGCAGGCCACCATCACCGCAAGGGTCTCCGACTTCGACGAGTACTCCGCGACGACCGAGTTCGAAGTACGCCCGTAGCCGGCACGCGTACCTCAACCTCGTCGTGGAGAGCTTGACGCGCGTCGAACGTCAGGGACGGCGCTTGCCGCTGGGCCCGACGACCCACCACAGCCCGCCGTTGAGGTCGACGTTGTGGCAGCGCACCTCGCCCGGTTCCTCGTGTGCGTAGTAGTACAGCGGCTGGCCCGCGTAGGTGACCTGCATCCGTCCGTCTCGACGCGCGATCGTGCCCAGCAGCGACGACCTCACGCCGCTGCCCGCCACCGGCTCGCCGGTCGTGTACACCGGCGGCCACGCCTCGGCACACTCGCCGTAGCACACGGTCTGGCGCTCGGGGTCGCGCTCGAAGATGTAGATCGCCTGCTTGCGTGCGTCGAACAGCATCCGCCCGAACTGCGAGTCGCCGGCGACGATCTGCGTGGCGGGTCTCGAAGGGGTGCTCCTCGCGCTGCCGTTCTGCCGCTTGTCGGGGGGCTCCGTCGCGGTCGTCGCGGCGCTTCCCGGCTCCTGCCGTGGCGCCGTCGGCTGTTCGCCGTCACCGCCACAGCCAGCGCCGACCAGCCAGCCGACGACCAACAGCGCGACGCAGGCAAGTCGCATGGGCGCATCATCGCGCACGAACCTCGTGGGCGCGATCCAGGCACCGGCCGGCGTGTTCCCGCCGAGGCGATGGGCCACTACGAGGGGAGTGGCTCGAGGTCGACGCGGATCGTGAGTTGCTGGGTGCCGACCAGCAGCAGCACCGCGTCGTTGACGGGGCGACGCAGCCAGCGCAGTCGCTGCAGCGCGTCGTCGTCGGGAAGGATGTGGGCGGTGCCGCGATGCCACGTGCGCCCGACCTTGACGCGCATCCGCGGCTCCTGTTGGAGGTTCTTGACGTAGTCGGCGCCGTAGCCGTGCTCGGTCACGATCCAGAATCGGTTTTCTCGCAGTCCGTTGCCAACGGGCACACGGCGCGGCAGTCCGCTGCGGCGCCCGGTCGTTTCGATCAGCGCCTGCGTGCGCGGCCACCATCCGTGCTCCAGCAGCGGACGAGTGATCGGATTGAGCATCCGGTTGGTCGCGAACCGCATCACCGCGCGCTTCGCCGCGTGCGGCGGCCGCGCTGCCACGCCGTCAGCCGGGGGTCGGTCTCCCGTTGGGAGTCGGCTGGATCGCAGGCGGCGGGGTGGCCGCAGCGCCCAGACGGCCGCGTTGACAGCAACCGCGATCATGCCGCCGGCGATCACGTCGCTTGGATAGTGGATGCGCGAGCGCACCAGTGACGCGTGTGAGCCCATCGTGGCAAATGACAGCGGGAGGATGAGCGCCGGGATCTCCTGCGAGACGCCGAGCATGAACGAGAGGTCGCTGGCGGTGTGTCCGGAGGGAAACGATGATGTCGACCGGGTGGTCTTCAGCAACGCGGCTCCGAGGGGGCGCGGACGGCGGAATATGGCCTTCATCGGCAGGTGCGCCAAGGCCGCCGCGGCGGAGCAGCCCGTGCCGCGCAGCACCGCACGCCGGCCCCGCGGCCCGGTGAGCGACAGGGCGGCCGCGAAGCCCGCCCACGCCCACGGCTGGCGACATACGTCGCCGGCTCGACTCGGAAGCGACGCGCCCTGCGCTGAACCGACGCCGACGAGCCTGCCCATCAGCGCTTCCTCGCGCCGCCACCGGACGGCGGCCACGCCAGTTCGGTGAGCCATCGTCAGAGCGTGCCTCGCATTCGCCATCGTCGCTACCCGGTGCGGGCCGCGAGAACGCAGATCGTGAGCGTCTCGGCGCCGCTTAGCAGCAGCCTCTGCGCGGGTGCGCTTGCGCTGGGCTACCGAACCGGCGACATGCGCAGGGCGGCTCGCTGGGCCCATGACCAGCCGACGACGCGAGTTCGCGCCGGCGAGCGACGCGGCTGCGTCATCGCAGCGCGATCCGCGCTGAGCAGCGGGGACTTCAGCAGCTCGACGAGCTTCGCGGTGTGCGCGAAGGGGTCGGCGGCGACGCTGCCGTCGTGCAGGTCCAGCGCGACGCGGACGACCCCGTCGACCTCGGCGATCACGGCCGGGCCGGTGAGCGGCCCGCGGCTGTCGAGGATCGCCAGCTCGGCGAGCGTGCCGGCGTCGGCGGCGGTGGCATTGCGGATGACGATGGTGTGTGACGAGCTCATGACGTGGCCCCCTTCGGTGCTTGGCGTGGGGAGGTTCTACGGGGGAAGGCGCAACCGGAACGCAAGCCGATCGCAATTCGCTGCGCGCTGTGCTGACGAACTCGTTGCCATCCGGTTGCGCAGGCGGTCCGCCGCGTGGCGCATGTGTTCGTGCCCGCCGAAGATTGCGCGAACACGCTGGCTGCCGGACTCGCGAGGTGGGATGCTCCGTGACCTGGTGTCGACGACTAGGGTCGGGCTCCTGGGTGGGCTCTCGATTGACCGCTGCGGCCGCTCGCATTCGTCTGCGGGGTTGTCGGGCCGCCGCGCGGAGCTCGTGTTCGCCTATCTGGCGGCCGAGCACCGGCGCACCGTCGGGCGTGACGAGCTGGCCGACGCGCTGTGGCCCGAGCGGCTGCCTGAGACGTGGGCGGCGGCGCTGCGCGGCGTGATGACCGATGTGCGCCGGTTTCTGGAGAGCAGCGGCCTCGATGCCGACCGCATGCTCGTCACCGAGCGCGGCGGCTATCGCCTGCGGTTGCCCGACGACGTGGTCGTCGACCTCGACGAGACGCGCTCCCGGCTCGTGGAGGGGCGCGAGCGCGTCAGCGCGGGCGACGCCGCACAGGCGGCGGCAATCGCTTGCCAGGTGGCGGACGTCAGTGCGCTCGCGTTTCTGCCAGAGCACGAGGGTCCCTGGGTCCAAGGCGTCCGCGATGAGCTGCGAGCGATCCACGCAAGCGCGCTGGAGCTGCAGGTTCACGCGTTGGCGGAGGCAGGTGACTTCCGAACCGCTGCGGATGTCGCCGAGCGGCTCGTGCGGGCAGAGCCGTTCAGCGAGCCGGCGCATCAGCTGCGCATCAGCGTGCTCGCCGACGCGCAGGACCGCGCGGGCGCGCTCAAGGCCTACGAGCACTGCCGGGCCGTGCTCGCGGCCGAGCTGGGCGTGGAGCCGTCAGCGGAGACCGAGGCCGTGCTCCGGCAGGCCGTCGGCCGGCGCATCGCTCAGCCGGCGCCGGCGACCCCGGATCCCGACACGGCCGTGGCGAGCGCCGAGGCGGCGCCGGCCGCCGCCGGTTCCTTCGCGCGCCTGTCGGTGCTCGTCGTCGAGGATCACGCCTTCCAACGCCGGACCGCGCTCGCGCTGCTGCGCGGACTCGGCGTCGGCACGCTCGCCGAGGCGTGCGATGGCAGCGCGGCGCTCGAGCTGCTTGCGCAGTCGCGGCCCCCCGATGTGATCGTCTGCGACATCGACATGCCGGGGATGGACGGCGTCGAGTTCATCCGCCGCGTCGCGCAGCGCGGTCTTGCGAGCGCGGTCGCGATCGCCAGCGGCCTCGACCGCCGCGTGCTCGACGCGGTCCAGTCGGTCGGCCAGGGTTACGGCCTACAGGTGCTGGGCGCCGTGGAGAAGCCGCTCACGGCGCGGCGCCTGCGCGAGTTGCTCGAGGCGTACCGTCCCCCGCGCCGACGCCGCGAGGGCGACGGCCCGGCGCCGTCTGCGCAGGCGCTCGACGAGGCGCTCGCGCAAAACCGGATCGACGGGGCGCTGCAGCCGATCGTCGACTTCGCAAGCGGCCGCATGAGCGCCGCGCAGCTTGTGGCGCGCTGGCAGCAGCCGGGCGCGCCGGCGATCGGGCAGGATGGCTTCGAGCACCTGCTCGCGGACGAGCGGCTGGCCGCGCGGTTCGTCGACCGGCTCACCGAGCTGCTCTGCGTCGCGCTCCGGGACCTCGACCGCAGCGCGACCCCGATCGACCTCTGGATCCGCCTACCCGCTGCCGCCCTCGCGGACCTGACGCTCGCCGACCGGCTCGTCGAGCGGGTCCGCGGCTGTGGGGGCGACCCCTGGCGCATCGTCTGCGCGCTCGGCGCGAGCGCGCTGCGACGCGACGCGGCGCTGCATGTGCTCGCACGTCTGCGGGTGAAGGGCTTCGGCCTGTGCCTCGACGACTTCGGCGGCGACCGCGCGGCGGCGCAGCAGCTCGAGTCCGGCCCCTTCACCGCGGTACGACTCGCCGAGCACGTGATCTGCGGCGCGCACGGCGACCCCACGCGGGTGGCCGTCCTGCAGGACGCGATCGATGTCGCGCGCGGGGTCGAGCTGCCCGTCGTGGGCGGCGGCTGCGAGACCGCCCATGACTTCGAGCTGCTGCTGGAGCTCGGTTGCGACTTCGGTCAGGGTGAGGTCATCGCCGGAGCGATGCAGGCGTCGCGGCTCAGGGACTGGGCGCAATCGTTCACGCCGCCGCTGGCCGAGGATCAGCGGTGATGCCCAGGCGCATCTCCATCAAGCGCCTGCTCGTCGTCCTGCTGGGCATCCTGGGGGTCCTCGTCGGCGCGCTGCTGCTCATCACGACGCGCCAGCTCGACACCGCCGGCGAGCGGGCCGACGCCGAGAAGCGGCGCTACCAGTCGATCGAGCTCGCCAACAGCCTGCGCAAGAGCTCCGACGACCTCACGAACATGGTGCGCCTGTACGTCTCGACGGGGCGCACGCGCTATCGCCGCTACTACGACGAGCTGCTGGCGATCCGCAACGGCTCCGCGCCGCGACCACGGGACTACGACGCCGCCTTCTGGGACCGCGTGCTCGCCGCGGGCAAGCGCGGCGTGACATACGGGCCGCCGAAGTCGCTGACCAGCCTCATGGTCGAGGCCGACTTCACCGCCGCCGAGTTCGAGGCGCTCGAGACGGCGCTGCGCACGTCCAATGCGCTCGCGGAGATCGAGAACGACGTCATGGCGCGTGTCGCCGAGCGCATCGAACAGGGCGTCGACAGCGGCTACGCGCGTGACGTCCTGCCGCTGTCGCGCAAGCTCGTCGACGCGGACTACCTGCGCGAGAAGCGCCGCATCATGGAGGCGATCGAGCACTTCAACGGGCTCGTCAACGCGCGCACGACGAGCCAGGCCGAGACCCTCGCGGACCGCAACACGCAGCTGCTCGCCGCCCAGGTGCTGATCCTCGCGCTGATCGTCGCCGCCTGCGCGGGGGCATTCCTCGTGCTCGGGCGGCTCGCCGTGCGCCCGCTCGGCCAGCTCGTGGCCGCGACGCGCGACATCGCCGGCGGCAACTACGACCGGCGCGCAGAGATCAAGGCCGCCGCCGAGCTCGAGCAGCTGGCGACCGACTTCAACGCGATGGCGTCGGCAATCGGCCGCGACATCGCCCGGCGCGAGGAGGCGCAGGCGCAGGCTGCGGAGGCGCGCGAGATCGCCGAGCACGCCAGTCGTGCGAAGTCGACGTTCCTGGCCGCGATGAGCCACGAGATCCGCACCCCGATGATCGGCGTCATGGGGATGCTCGAAGTGCTCGCGCGGACGGACCTCGAAGAGCATCAGCGCAGCATGCTCGCGACGTCGCAGAGCTCCGCGCAGTCGCTGATTCAGATCATCGGCGACGTGCTGGACCTGTCGAAGATCGAAGCCGGCAAGCTCGCGATCGAGCCGTGCACGATCGCACTACCCGAGCTCGTCGAGGCGGCGGTCAAGAACTTCGTGCACACCGCGTCGGCCAAGGGGCTGCTGCTCGCAGCCGAAATCGACCCGCGCCTTGCCCCCGCCGTCGTCGCCGACCCCATGCGCCTTCGCCAGATCCTGTCGAACTTCCTGTCGAACGCCGTGAAGTTCACGGAGGTCGGAGGGATCGAGGTCAGCGCGGCGGTGCTGGACGAGTCGCCCGGACGCCAGCTCGTCGAGATCGCCGTCCGCGACACGGGGGTGGGCGTCTCCGAGGAGGTCCAGCGCAGCCTCTTTGCGCCGTTCACGCAGGCCGAGGCCGGCACGTCGCGGCGCTTCGGAGGAACGGGGCTGGGGCTCGTGATCTGCCGGCGCCTCGCGGAGCTCATGGCCGGCGAGATCACGATGGAGAGCACCCCCGGCATGGGCACGACGATGCGCCTCGTCGTGCCGCTCGCGATCGGCGATCCCGCCGACGTCGAGGAGATCGAGCGCGAGGACGATCAGCGCGCGCCGCTCGCACGGCCGCTGCCGAGCCCCGAGGAGGCCGAACGCGAGCGCAGCCTGCTGCTGCTCGCCGAGGACCACCCGGTCAACAGGACGGTGCTCGTCAACCAGCTCAACGCCGCGGGCTTCGCCGTTGAGATCGCCGAGGACGGCCAAGAGGCGATCGAGCTGTTCGCCTCCGGTCGCTACGCACTCGTGCTCAGCGACCTGAACATGCCGCGCATGGATGGCTTCGAACTTGTCGCCGCCATCCGTGCGCTCGAGGCCGAGCGCGGGCTGCAACGCACGGTGGTCATCGCGCTGTCGGCGAACGTCATGCAGGGCGAGCCTGAGCGCTGCATCGAGGCCGGCATGGACGACTTCATCGGCAAGCCCACGACGATCCCCTTCCTGACCTCAAAGCTGCGCCATTGGCTGCCACACCTCGCGTGGGCGAAGGCCGAGCCGCCGGTCGACGCCGCCGCGCGCACTCCCGCAACCAACGACGCGCTCGACGTCGCCGTGTTGAACGAGCTGACCGGCGGCGACACGGAGCTCGCGGGCGAGGTCCTGGACGACTTCGCGAAGGAGTCGCGCGCGGACCTCGCGAGCCTGCAACAGGCCTACGAGCATCGCGACAACGATGCGTTGCGCCGCCAGGCACATCGCATCAACGGCGCCAGCAGGATGATCGGCGCGCGCGAAGTGCGCGACATCGCCACCCAGATCGAGCGCGAGGCGGGCGACGACGACCCGGACTGGGAGCTTCTCGGCAGCCTGCTACAGCCGCTCACCCAGGCGCTGGCGCGCGTCGCCGCGGCAGCCGACAGCCGTCGCAACCCCGGGGCTGGCGAACCGCTTGTGAATCCTCAAGCTGTCTGACCCAAGGTCGACCAGGCCGCCTCGCAGAGCCTCTAATCGAGAGACGCAGGATGTCTGGGCGACCCGCCAGCGGGAAGCCGACGCCCGGGCAGGCGCACGCCTGACGACGTGGTTGGGTTCCTAGCGGCGGGCGATGGACGCAACGGCGTTACCCTGCTCTGCGGTGCGGACGCTATGACTGTTGTGCTCGGGGCATGAGCCGCGACGAGGATCTTGCCGCACTTGGCGCGGGGCGCCTGCGCACTCTCGACGATCTCGGCGACCTCACCCGCGCTCGTGTCCTCCTGCGCGCCGAGTTCAACGTGCCGATGAGCGCCGACGGCGAGGTCGCCGACGACACCCGCCTACGTCTCACGCTGCCGACGATCGCCGCGCTGCGCGAGCGCGGCGCGCGCGTGCTGCTCGTCGCCCACCTCGGCCGGCCGCGCGACCGCGAGCCGTCGCTGTCGCTGCGGCCGGTGGCCACTCGGCTGGCACAGTTGCTCGGCGAGGACGTCGCGCTCGCTCCCGACCTCGACCACGTTATGGACGGCGATGTCGTGATGCTCGAGAACATTCGCTTCGAGCGCGGGGAGACCGACAACGATCCGGCGCTTGCGGCGCGCCTCGGCGCGCTTGTCGATGCCTATGTCAACGATGCCTTCGGCAGCGCACATCGCGTCAACGCCTCGACGGTCGGAGTCGCGGACCACGTCGCGCGCTCCGCGGCAGGCCTTCTGTTCGAGCGCGAGATCGCGATGCTGCAGTCGGTGCTGCGGTCCCCGGCGCGGCCGCTCGTGGCGGTGCTCGGAGGAGCGAAGGTGACCGACAAGATCGGCGTCATCGAGCGGTTTCTCGAGGTCGCCGACACAGTGCTGATCGGTGGCGCGATGAGCTATCCGTTCCTCGCCGCGCGAGGACATGGCGTGGGCGATTCATTGTGCGACGCCGATGGCGTGGCTGTCGCGCGTCGCGTGCTCGAGCGGACGGACGGCCGGCTGCACCTGCCGGTCGACATCGTGGTCGCCGACCGCCTTGCCGCCGACGCGACACGGCGTGTGGTAGACGCCGACGGCATCCAGGCAGGCTGGATGGGGCTCGACGTCGGGCCGCAGACACGCGCGGCCTACGCCGACGTGATCCAGCGCGCCGGCACCGTGTTCTGGAACGGCCCACTTGGTGCATTCGAGCTCGAGCCGTTCGCGGCCGGCACACGCGCGATCGCCGAGGCGATCGCTCGCACCGACGCAACGACCGTCGTCGGCGGCGGCGATCTCGTCGCCGCGATCAATCGCTTTGGCGTGGCCGACCGCGTGACGCACGTCTGCACGGGCGGCGGCGCCGGCCTCGAGTTCATCGAGGGTCGCGTGCTGCCGGCTTACGCGGCGCTCGCCGAGTGACGCACAGGCCGAGGAGCGACCGCGCTTGCCCGACGGCGATCAGCGCCGCCGTGCGGCGCGGAAGCGCGGCGTCGGGGCCCTTTCGGTGCAGCCGATCGATCGCGCGGATCGTCACGATTCCGTTCTGGCGCGACGCCACCGTGCTGAGCTTCAGCGCACGCTGCTTGGCGGGAGCCGGGAAGTACAGGCGCTGGCCGTCGGACAGCGCGACCTCGAGCTCGTACCCGATCGCGTGGCGCACCCGTTCCCAGCTCAGTCGCACGAGCCCGCGCCTCCCGCGTGCGGCAATCCGCGTCCTGCCCACGCGCGGTTCGGTGAACGCGTAGCGCGCCAGCGTGCGGCGCCCCGCGGGCGTGCCGCGCGTTTGCAGGAGCGCGCCGACGCTGCGCCTGCCGGTGCGGTGGCGACGGCGGGGCGGAAGCGGATCGTTCCCGCCTGCGATCCGCGGATCGTCCGAAGCGGGCGCTCTGTCGGTCCGGCACGCTCGACGAGGGTGACGGACTGGCTGTCGTCCTGGCTGATGCGATAGCGCAGCGTCCGCGTGGCCCCGCGGCCGCTGACGCTTGCGCGCACGACTGGCGCGCGCAGCCCGCTGGCGTGCGCGAGCGACGCGATCGCCGAGCGGCGGATCGGCGTGATGCGGTAGCGACCCATACGTGGGTTCACGATCTGCACCCAGTCACGTTGCCGGGCGCCTGGACGAAGCGCACGGCCCTTCGCTCCCCGACCAGCGGACTGCGATCCTCGGGCGTCTCGAAGCGGAAGCCGCCGGGACCTTCGATGCGCAGCTCCGGTGGACCTTCGGCCCCGACTACGCGTAGGACCGCGTACGGAGCGCCCTGCGGAACGGTCACCGACTGAGTCTGGGTGTCGGCCGCCGCCGCGGCGGCGGCTGCCGAGCCGCTGCGGGCAGCGGCGGCGCGCGCGCCGATCGCGCTTCGCAGCCGGTCGTCGGCCGGCGGTGGCTCTGGCTCTGGCTCTGGCTCCGGCTCCTCGCCGGGCGGCGCGGCGTCCGGCACACGGTCCTGGTCGGGGTCCTCGAAGAACGCGCTCCACCAGGGCGACGGCGGCGGTGTCGGCACGTCAGCTATCAGGTCACTAAGCGTTTCGCAACCGGCGAGCGCTTACCACCAGGTAGGCCCCCCAACGTTGTCGGCTGGCCGGTTTCGGCCAGCGCGC
The DNA here is from genome assembly GCA_035942495.1 of Solirubrobacteraceae bacterium. GTDB lineage: Bacteria > Actinomycetota > Thermoleophilia > Solirubrobacterales > Solirubrobacteraceae > CADCVQ01. The sequence goes on along the minus strand of DASZDB010000203.1, from coordinate 3,456 downwards.
AAGATGGCCGGAACCGGTGAAGTCACCGCGGCCCGGTGGGCGGAGACTCGCCCCATGGACATGACCCTCACCGTTTCCGCGAAAGGACCCATCGACCATGGCGACCACCGGCAACCTTCAAGCGCCGATCCACATCGAGCAGGCCGGAGCCGGCGCTGACGTCCTGCTGATCGCGGGCCTCAGCGACCCCGCCGAGGCCTGGCAGATGCAGCTGGACGGCCTCGCCGACCGCTACCGGCTGATCGCCTACGACAACCGGGGGACCGGTCGCACGCCGCTGCCGGATCAGCCGCTCACGCTCGAGTCGATGGCCGACGACGCCGTGGCGGTCCTGGACGCGCTCGACGTCGAGAGCGCCCACATCGCCGGCTTCTCCGGCGGCAGCCGGATCGCCCAGGAGCTGGCGTTGCGGCACCCCGATCGGGTCCGAAGCCTCGTCCTGATGAGCACGTGGGCGCGCCCGGACGCGTACTCGCGCTCGACCATGACGTTTCTCAGCTGGCTCGCCGACGTCGCCCCGAGCGAACGGGCGATGCTGGAGGCGTTCTTCCTGTGGATCTACACGCCCCGCGCGCACGAGGACGGGATGGTGGCGCAGATCATCGAGGACGCTCTGGCTTTCGAGCACCCCCAGTCGCCGGAGGCGTTCAAGGCCCAGCTCGCGCCCTTCCGGACCTACGACAACCTCACGCGCCTGCCCGACATCAGCGTGCCGACGCTCGTGCTCGCCGGCGAGCTCGACATCATCACCCCGCCGCGGTACGGCCGCATCGTTGCCGACGCGATCCCCGGCGCGCGGTTCGAGGTGCTCCCGGGCGAGGCCCATCAGCCGTTCCAGGAGCGCCCGGAGGACTTCAACGCGCGCGTCGACGCGTTCTGGCGCGAGGTCGCTCGGCGAAGTCCAGCAACGGAGGTGTCCCAGTGAGGAACGCGAGTTGATGACCCACCTCGCAGGCTTTGCGATCGGCCTGATCGTGTTCCGCGTGGTTATGCACTCCGATCGAGATCGTTGTTGGCCTTGTCCTCCTTCTGGTGGCGGCATGCGTCGTCGCCTGGGTGATCGCGAGCGGACGAGGGCGAGAGTTCGAGCGCCTCGAGGAGCGAGCCGATCGACCGCGCGAAGTTCTCCTCCGGATCCCCTCGGAGGTGCGCGACCAGGGGGCCGCCCCACCGCGTGTGCATCAGCTCGATCGTGACCAGGCCGTGCATGGCCGCCCAGACAAGGTGCGCGTCGGCCGCGGGATCGGTGGAATCGGGCCTCCAGTCGGCGATTCGGGTGGCGAGCATCTCGAAGGTCGAGAGCCCGGCTAGGCGGCTGGCCTCTGAGGGGATGAAGTCGGGGGTGGCCCGCTCGAACATGAGCCCATAGAGCGCCTCGTTCTCGACCGCGAACCCCCGGTAGGCGAGGGCGAAGTCCAGCAGCTCGTCGCGGCCGCGCCCGCCGGAGGGGACGCTCCTGAGCCGATCGGCCAGCCGATCGAAGCCATGCAGGTAGAGCTGCTCGAGCAGGCCCTGCTTGGACCCGAAGTGGTGGTAGACGCCCATCGTCGACTGTCCCGCGGCCGCTGCGAGGTCGCGTACGCGCAGGGCGGCGGGTCCGCGCTCCTCGAGCAGGCGCAGCGCCGTTTCGAGCAGGGTGTCGCGCGTGGTTGCCGGGGTGGGCACGTCCGCATCGTATTCGACTGGACAGGCTGACATAACTTAGTTATAGTACCGCCCATGAACACTCAAGCTCACGCGCCCTCTGGGCGCCCCGCCGGGCTCTTGCTCGGCCTGACTTTCACGCTGCTGGCGCTGCTGATCCTCAACCTCGCCGTGTTCGACGATCTGCGCACCGACGCCTCGGCCGGCGTGCTCGAGACCTTCTCCAAACCGCAGCACCTCTCGAGCCTCCTCGCTGTCCTGGTTGCCGGGGTGATGGTTGCCTTCCGCCACCGATCGGCCGTGCGGGTGGCGATCGTGGTCGCGTGGATCGAGATCGCCGCGTTCGCGTTCTTCCACGGCATCCCAGTGGAGATCGGCCCCGCCAAGCCGTACTGGGGTGACGGGACGGGCGACGCGCTGCAGTGGTTCGGCTTCCTTTCGATCCTCGCCTGCAGCGCCGCCATCATCACCGTCGCGCGACGCGCGACGAAGCGGCCCGTCACCCCGGTGCCCGTGAGCCTGCCCGCGTGATCGCCCTCGCGCCATCAGCGCTGATCGGCCTGCGCGACGCTCTCACGGGCGCTGCGCGGGCCGGCCGCGTCCGGCGCTTGGCGTTGCCGTCGTGGCTCTCGACCCGACCCGCGCCGGTCGCCTTGGCAGGACGCAAACGGCGATGGTGCCGGCGCTCGCCGCCGCTGGCGGCTCGTCCCCCCGGGGAACGGCATCCGGGGGTACGCGGCCGATGGCCCTCGGCTCGTCACGGAGGTCCCCTTCGCCGGCGCGGCGGGTGACGCCTACTTGAGAATGGCGCGCAGGAACATCCCCAGCGCGATCAGGACCAGGAGCAGGAAGATCAGCTCTACGGGACCGAGATTGAAGGGCACTGCGAGCATACGTGTCGCCCGATTGGCCCGCGGATGTCACCGTGGCGGACGATGGCGGCGAGCCGAGTATCCGCCGGTGTAACCCGGCGACGGCCAGAGTCTGGCGCATGCGGTCCATGGGCGCGTGCGCGAGCGCCCCTTCGCCTGAACACGCCGCTCTCGTGGAGCTTGCATCGACGTCCGACAGCGGGCTCCTCAGCGGGACTCGAGCGGGCTGGGGGAGGGGAGGACGTACACGCCCCGCCGATTCCCACTGTCGAACCTCGACCGGGCCGATGGGACCGGCGCTTTCGCCTTTGGCATGATCGTTGCGATGGCGTCAGATCTTGCAATCGACCTCTTGAGCCGGGGTTCGGAGGCGTTGGCGGCGGCCGATTGGGATGCCGCGCGCGTCTGCTTTGAGCAGGCGCGAGAGCTGGCGGAGACGGCTGAGGCGCTTGATGGTCTCAGCCAGGCCGCGCATTTTCAGGGATCTCATCAAGAGGCGATCGAGTTGAAGGAGCGTGCGTTCGCGGCTTACCGTCGTCGCGGAATGCGAGCGGAAGCCTCGGAGACGGCGCGTTGGCTGGCGTTCTTGTATGGCGCGGTTTACGGCAACAGGGCAGCCGCCAGCGGCTGGATGGCGTGGGGTGAACGCCTCTTGGAGGGGGTTGATGAGTGCGTCGAGCACGGGCGCCTGGCGCTCGACGGGGCCGCGTGGACCGAGGATCCTGCAGAACGCGAGCGTCGTGCGTTGGCTGCGCTGACGATCGCGCGCCGCTTGGGCGATCGCGACCTCGAGTTCAGTGCGCAGGCCTTGCTGGGGCATGCGTATGTGGTCTCGGGGCGTGTCGAAGCCGGGATGTCGCTGATCGACGAGGCGATGGCCGCCGTCGCCGGCGGCGAGGTCGCGGGTGTCGACTCGATCGGCGAGATCTACTGCAGGCTG
>DASZDB010000202.1:0-3767 GCA_035942495.1 Solirubrobacteraceae bacterium | reverse complement strand
CCGGGGTCGCGTCGCCGGGCCCACGGACGTCGAGACCGAGGCCCCCAACGTCGAGATCATCGAGGCCGAGGGCCTGCGCTGGATCCACATCGAGCGGCCGCGCCAGGCCGACCGCACGTGGCTCGAGGAGCACTTCGACTTTCACCCGCTCGACTACGAGGACATCTTCTCGCGCAACCAGCGCCCGAAGATCGACGAGTACGACGACTACCTGCTGGTCGTCCTGCACTTTCCGCGGTTCGACAAGGAAGTGGGGCGCCTGAACACGGCCGAGCTCGACCTGTTCGTCGGCCCGGACTTCGTCATCTCGCTGCCCAACGCCCCGATCCAGCCGCTGGAGTACCTCTTCGAGCGCTGCCGCACGCGCGAGGACCTGCGCGACTCGCTGTTCGCCAAGGGGCCGGGCTACCTGCTCTACAAGATCGTCGACGACTGCGTCGACGCGTCGTTTCCGATGCTCGCGAAGATGGGCAACAAGCTCGAGGTGCTCGAGGACGAGATCTGGGAGGGGCGCTCGCACGAGATCGTGCGCGACATCTCCAACGTCAAGCAGGAGATCATCAACTTCCGCAAGATCGTCCGCCCGCAGCGCGCCGCCCTGCGCGATCTCGAGCGCACGAAGCGCTACATCCCCGAAGGCCTGGACATCTACTTCGACGACATCAACGACGCGTCGGAGCGCATCTGGGACATGCTCGAGAACTTCAAGGAGGTCGTCGAGGGCCTGGAGTCGACGAACGAGTCGGTGCTCTCGCACCGCGTCAACGACGTCCTGCGGGCGCTGACGGCGATCAGCGTCGTCGTGCTGCCGCTGACGCTCGTCGCGAGCATCTTCGGCATGAACGTGCGTGTTCCCGGCGAGGCGCAGATCGAAGGCTTCTGGGCGGTGGTCGCCGCGATGGTGATCATGCTCGTCGCGATGCTCTGGTTCTTCCGCAAGCGCGGCTGGCTGTAGACCACCGCGCATGACCGCCCTCGAACCGCTCGTCCGCCTCGCCGAGGCCGCCGCTCTCGGCGCGCCCGTGCAGCGCCGGCGCATGCTCATCGTCGTCAACCCGACGGCGACGACGATCACCGACCGCACGCGCAACCTCGTCGTCGGCGCGCTGCACGGCCGCTACGAGGTGGAGGCGGTCGACACCCAGGCGCGCGGCCACGCCACCGAGCTGTGCCTGGACGCGGCGAGCGAGGGCTACGACGTCATCGTCTCCTTCGGCGGCGACGGGACCGTCAACGAGGTCGCCAACGGGCTGATCGGCTGCGCGACCCCCGTCACATGCCTACCTGGCGGCGCGACGAACGTGCTGTGCAAGATGCTCGGGATCCCGGGCGACATCGTCGACGCCACGCAGCACCTGCTGGCGATGGCGGACCGCTGGAGCCCGCGCCAGATCGACCTCGGCACCGCCAACGGCCGCGCCTTCACGTACACCAGCGGCTTCGGCGTAGACGCGAGCGTCGTCAAGCGCATCGAGCAGTCGCCGCGCGCCAAGCGCCACAAGCTGCGCGAGTACTTCTTCGTCTACGCGGCGGTGGAGACCGTGCTGCGCCACTACATCCGCCACCCGCCGCGGATGGACCTGCACCTCGACGCGCACAGCGAGCGCGTCATCACGACGATCGTGCAGAACGCCGAGCAGATGACCTACCTCGACGACAAGCCGATCGCGATCGCCGAGGGCGCCGGCCTGCAGACGGGCTCGCTGGCGGGCGTCGCGCTGCGCGGCGTCTCCCCGACCGACATCCCCGGCATCGCGGTGCGGCTGCTGTCGGCGAGGCGCTCGGTCGTCGGCCACCGCCAGATCGTCGACTTTCGCGACGTGAGCGAGCTGCGCTGCGTCTCCGTCGACGGGCGCCCGATCCCGCTGCACGCCGACGGCGACCATCTCGGCGACGTCACCGAGGCGGTGTTCGGCGTGCTGCCGGGCGCGCTGGCCGTCGTGTCCTAGGCCGCCGGAGCGACCGCCGGCTCAGCGGACCGCGCGAACGGAGGCGGCCCGAGGATCTCGATGCTCGGCGAGCGCTCCGCCGCCGCGCGCAACCGCGCGAAGTCGGCCGGCCGGCGCGCGTCCTCCGGGGACGTCGACGGCTCGCCGGCGTCGCGGTAGAACGCTTCCGCTGCGCCCGGCGTCAGGATGGCGAGCACCCGCGCCGACTCCGACATGACCAGGAAGGCGTGCGCTACGCCACGCGGAACCATGAAGCAGCCCCCGGTGCGCACCTCGTATTCCTCGCCCGCCACGTGGACCAGCAGATCGCCGTCCAGGACGTACAGCGTCTCCTCCTCCTGGGGGTGCTGATGCAGCGGCGTGCACTTGCCGCGCTGCATCTCGTCCTCGAAGAGCAGCAGCGACCCATCCGTGTCCGCCGACGTGACCTTGAACGTGAAGAGCCCGCCGCCGGCGAACCACATCCGCTCGCCCTCGTCGCGCTGCCTGATGACCGGTGCCGACACGATCGCCTCCTCGTACCCTAAGATGGAACTGTGATGTCGAAGATGGACACTACAGTCCCATGAACCGGGCCGCAACCCCATACGAGAAGACGGGGCGCACGGCGCAGAAGGCGCGGACGCGCCGAGCGCTGCTCGACGCGACGGCCGGCTTCCTCGACGAAGGGATCTCCCCGACGGTCGAGCAGGCCGCCGACCGCGCCGGGATCTCGCGGACGACCGCGTACCGCTACTTCCCCAACCAGCGCCTGCTGCTCGCCGCCATCGACCCTGAGCTCGAGGCGCCGTCGCTGCTCGGCCCGGACGCGCCCGGCGACGTGCACACGCGGCTGGAGCTGACGCTCGACCGCTACCTGGAGCACCTCATCCGACGCGAGGCGGCCCAACGCACGCAGCTGCGCCTCTCGCTCGAATCACGTCGTGGCGACGGCGACGGCGACGGCGGCCCGCCGCTGCCCCTGCGCCAGGGTCGCGCGATCGCCTGGCTCGAGCACGCGCTCGCGCCGCTGCGCGACCGCATGACGGCCGCCGAGGTCCACCGCCTCGCGCTGTCGATCCGCGCGACCACGGGCATCGAGTCACTCGTGTGGCTGACCGACATCGCCGGGCTGTCTCGCCCCGAGGCGGTGGCCCTGATGCGCCACTCGGCCCGCACGCTGCTGCGGGCCGCACTCGACGCTGCGCCTCAGCCGCCGCCCGGCGTGACGCGGTAGGCGTCGAAGACCGAGTCGATGTTGCGCAGGCGGCTGATCGCGGCCTTCAGGACCTGCAGGTCGCCGACCTCGACGACGAACCAGTTCTGGACCATCGGATGCGACACGACGCAGCGCGCCTCGACGATGTTGATGCCGGCCTCGGCGAACGTCCGCGAGAGGTCCTCGAGCAGGCGGTGGCGATCCCATGCGTCCACCTGCAGCTCGACCTTGAACGACGTCTCGTGGCCGCCCGCCCAGTGCACCGGCGTGAAGCGGTCGGGGTCCTTGCGCAGCTGCTGCGCGTTGGGGCAGTCCTCGCGGTGGATCGTGATCCCGCGGCCGAGCGAGATGTAGCCGACGATCGGGTCGCCCGGCACCGGACGACAGCACTTGGCGATGCGCAGCATGACGTCGTCGACGCCCTCGACGGCGATGCCGTACTGCGTCGAGGTGCTCGTCGGCTGGCGGCGCTGACGGCGCGTGGACATGAGGTCCTCGGCCATCGTGCGGGTCTCGCCCTCGGCCGCCTCGCCCTGCTTGAGGCGCTGCATGATCTTGTTGACGACGATCTTCGCGGAGATCTTCGCGCCGCCCAGAGCGATGTAGAAATCATCGGCCTT
>DASZDB010000201.1:0-21453 GCA_035942495.1 Solirubrobacteraceae bacterium | reverse complement strand
GACAGGCGCTCCCCCGCGAACTGCGGCAGCTGCGGCGACAGGGCGACGACGGCGCCCCCCATAGCCAGGCAGCTCACCGCGTCGACGGCGTACGCGGCCTCGACGCCGCCGGCGCTGATCAGCAGCCCGCCGAGCCCCGGGCCCAGCACCATCGTCAGCGGATAGAGGCCGAAGTTGATCGCGAGCGCCGCCGGCATGTCCTCGCGCGCGACGAGGTTGGGCACGATCGCCGTGCGCACGACGTTCTGCAGCGCGCCGAAGCCGGCCAGCAGCCCGGCGAGCACGAACAGCACGGCGATCGACGGATCGCCGGCGACCGTGACCGCGCACAGCGCCGTCGCGACCGCGACAAGCCCGATCTGGTCGAGCAGCAGCAGCCGGCGGCGGTCGCTGCGGTCGGCCAGCGCGCCGCCGAGCAGCGCCATCAGGATCAGCGGCCCGAGCTCGACGGCCCCGAGCAGCCCCGTCAGCAGCGCCGAGCGCGTCTCGACGTAGACCTGGTAGGGCAGCGCGACGAGGGCCGCCTGCGTCCCGAGTCCCGAGACGAAGTTGCCGAGCACGAGCAGGCGCAGCTCGCGCGACGCGCGCAGTGCGCTGAGATCGACCGTGAGACGCGGCAGGCGCAGCGCAGCGACCGCGCGCTACGGCTTCGCGGGCGACCGGTGCAGGAACGCGACGAGCCGCTGGCGCCCGCCGTCGCGGCGGCGCAGGACGACCCGTCGCAGCCCGCCGAAATCGGTTCCAGCTGCGCGGTAGCCGCTCACGCGGCTGGGCCGCTTGGCGCTCAGCCACCGGCGCACGAGCGTGCGCGCGGTGCTGCACGTCAGGCCGCGGCCGCCCGCGCGCACGTCGGACACGCTGCGTCCAGTCCGTCCGAGACCGCCGCAGCGAGCGTCGGTCCGCGGCGCGGGGATCGCCTGCCAGTCCGGCGACTCGTCGGCGTTCCCGTAGCGCGTCAGCCGCCGCGAATCGCTCCCGGCCGCAGGCATGACATGGATGTCACCGTGCGTGTCGTCGGGGCCGCTCGTGTACGCCAGCAGGCGCCCGTCCGGCGACCAGTTCGGCCCTTCGTCGTGCGCGGCGTTGCTCGTGAGCTGCGTCGGCCGGCTCCCGTCGGCGCCCATGACCCAGATCTCCATGTCGCGGTCGGGGTTCGCGCCACCGACGTCGGCGTTGCTCTCGAACGCGATCTGCGTCCCGTCCGGCGACCAGTTCGGCGCGGAGTCATATGCGCCTACGACGTCGAACAGCGGTGTCGGCTCGCCGCCGCCGACCGGCAGCGTGAAGATCCCGCGGTCGGTGTCGCCCATCGGCGAGAGGATCGCGGCGTACGCGATGCGACGCCCGTCGGGCGCGAAGCTCTGGTACAGCGGCGGGTGCGGCGGCGCGAAGCGCAGCGCCGGGTTTTCGCCCCGCGTGCCCATCTGCCAGATCGTCGACCTGCGGCCCGACGCGCTGCGGCGAAAGAGGATCGCGCGGCCGCCGGGCAGCCATGACGGCTGACTCGAGGCCTGCCCGTCCGGGGTCCGGGTGAGACGAAGGTGCTCCGTGCCCGCCGCCGTCATCCGCGCGACCTCGAAGTTGACCGGGGAGTTGGGCTTGTCGATCGAGTAGGCGATGTCCGTCCCGTGCGGTGACCAGTCGGGCTGCCGGTCGGTGTCGGGGTTCGTCGTGAGGCGGCGGACGTCGCCCCCGTCGGGGTTCATGCTGAAGATGTCGAACTCCTTCGCCTGCGGGTCGGTCCGCACGCTCGAGAACGCGATCCGCCCGTTGAAGCTGTCGACGTGGGTGGCCGACGCCGGCACGGCGAGCGCGGGCCACGAGGCCGCGCAGCAGAGCAGGGCTCGCATGAGCACCCGCCGCGGCGAGGGGCGGTCTTCCGGGCCCGTCATCTGTGGCGAACGATAGTCGGGCCGACCGCGCGCTCGGCCGGGCGGGCACGAGGACCGGTCACGGCCTGGGCGCTTGAGGCATGATGCGAGCGTGCCCGGGACCCCCGAGGAGCTCACCGAAGACGAACGTCGCCAGCTGCGGCGCGCCGGCGAGCGGTTGCGTACGGCATCCAAGGAGCTCGAGTCGCTCGTCGCGACCGACCCCATCAAGAATCGCTGGGAGCCCGACCCTGCGCCGCCGGAGATCCTCGAGGCGGCCCGCAACGAGCTTGCCGGCGCCTGGAGCGAGCTCCAGCGCCGCTACCGCGAGCTGCTGGGGTGGGAGCCGCCGCCGGCCTGACGCGCCACGGCGCGGCGCAGGCGATAGCCGAGGAAGCGACGGCGCCCGTCGGATGCATCGGCGTACGCGCGCTCGATCCGGTGCCCGGCCTGCTCGAGCTCGAAGATCGTGCCGGCGGGATCGTCGATCCCGGCGGCAGACAGCGCCTGCCTGGCGACGGGCTCGCCGTCGGCGTCGCGCAGGACGCCGAGCAGCTTGCGCTCCGCGGAGGGCGCCGGCGCGGGCGTGGTTCTCGCGCCGTTCGTCTCACCGTCAGCTCGTGCATCGGCCGAGTGCCGGCGGTTGCCGCACAGCGCGAGCGTCCCGCCGCAGACCCCGCAGGGAACGCCGTGGCGGATGATGCTCTTGGCCTCCGCGCTGCTGATGACCGCCCGGCAGCGTTCGCATCGCACCAACACCGGTGACTGCCCCGTCATCTGTCCCCCCGTCTTTTTTTGCGATGGGCCCGCGCCACGAGGTCAACCCCGGTCGCGTTCCTCCTCACCATCCCGAGCGCGCCGCCCCCCGGCGTCCCCGGCCCTGCGGCAAGTATGCACCCGGCGCAGGACATTGCAACCCCGCGCCGCGAACGCCGCTGTTCATCAATCAGCGTGGGACGCCGGCTCGCTCGCCGCGGGCACGGCCGGTCACGACGCGCCGGTTTTCGGGCTACGCGTGCGCCGATTCGCGCTCGGCGGCGCGCAGCACGGTGGTGCGCCCCTTGTGCGCGCGCTCGTGGTCGCGCACCTTCGCCACGAGCCCGTCGTCCGCGTCGCGCAGACGCTCGACGACCTGGCCGGCGTTCATCTCGTCATAGCCCGCCCACGGCTCGTCGCCGCGCAGCGCGGCGATCCGGTCGAGCACCGTCGTGCGATCGTGCGTCCGGCGCTCGTAGACCTCGACCTTCGTGAGGTCGGCCTGCGACAGCCCGGGCAGCTTCTTGACGATCTGCTCGGCCGTCAGCGAGTCGTAGCCGGCGATCGGCAGATCGGACTCCGCGGCGACCGCGCCCTTCGCGGCGCCCTCGGCCCGGGTCGCGCCGGGCACGCGGCGCGCCTGGCGCGTCGCGGTCCTCGTGGCCGTGCGCGCGGTGTCCCGCGCGGCGCGCCGCGTCTCCTCGGCGGCGTCGCGGACCGCGTCCGCGGCACCCGACTCGGTGATGTCGTAGGACCCGTCGCCGCCGATGTCGGCGCGCGCCACCGCCTTCACCAGCGCGGGCAGCTCGCCTTGGATCGCCTCGAGCGCCGCCTCCTCGTCGCGACGGATGGACACCGCGAGCTCGGCCGTCTGCGTATCGCCCGCCGCACGCGCGAGGTGCTCGAGCGCGATGTACGTCGCGATCTCCAGGGCCTCGGTGGCGCAGGCGTCCTTGGCGTTCTTGAGCACCTTCTCCTCGCCGCCGGTGCCGCGCACGAGGTCCAGCGGCGCCTTGGCCAGCGCCAGCATCTGGCCGGCAGCGTCCTGCGCCGTGCCGACGATCGCGCCGAGCACGTCGCCGCCGCCCTGCAGCTCGCGACGGCGCGCCGCGACGCGGGTCGCGTGGTCGCGCGTCTCGCGCAGGTGGCGCTCCAGGGTGGTGCGGTAGCGCCCGCGCGGCGCCATGGCGATCTGCTCCTGCAGGACTCGGATGAGCGCCATCTCGGTGGCGTGCGCCTCGTTGAGGTACTGGACGATCTTCTTCTCGGACTGGGTCATCGGCGTCTCCCGGGCTCGCAGAATTGCGTGCTCCTGGCGGGCTACCCGTTCGTGCCGCAGCGACGCCCCGGGGCTCAGTCGATCTTCAGCGAGGAGACGAAGCTGCGATAGGCGGCGGGCGGGGACTTCACGTCCGCCCCGCCGGTGACGTACTGCAGCTGGAAGACGCGTCCCTTCGCGAGGATGACGCGGGCGAACACGGTCCCCTCGTTGCCGTTCTCGTCCGCGGCGTTCGTGATCCGCGCGTCGCGCGCGGGAAAGCCCTGATACCGCGTCGTCCTGCTGTCCTTCAGCCTGCCCTTGACGCTCGCCGCGGCGCCCTCGACGGCGCCGGCAAGGTCGCCCTTGACGCCCTCGGGCACCGTGAGCACGCTCATCGAGAAGCCCTCCTCGCCGCCCTGGGTGATGTACGCGGTGATCGGAACCGGCCCCGCCGACGTCTGCGCGGTGATGGCCTGCCGCTTCGGCGAGCCCGGCATGGCGACCGTGAAGCCGTCGCCGTCGAGCGTGTTGACGCGCTTCTCGCCGGCGCTGTCGTCATCTGCGTCGCCGCCGCAGGCGGCAAACGCGGCGGCGAGGGCCGCGAGCGCGACGAGCAGCAGTCCGCGGAGGCTGCGCATGCGCGAACCATCTCAGATCGCGCGTCGCGTCCGATCCGGCCGCGCGGTAGCGTTCGCCGGGTGCCACGGGTGGCCGTCGCCGGCAGCGAACTGCACTACGAGCGCCGCGGACGGGGAGCGCCGCTGCTGCTCATCCAGGGCATGGGCGCCAACGGCACGCACTGGGGCGAGCCGTTTCTGGCCGAGCTCGAGCGCGACTTCGAGCTCATCCTCTACGACCACCGCGGCATCGGCCGCAGCGCGCCGCTGCAGGGCGGGGGGATCACCGTGCCCGGCCTCGCGACGGACGCGCTCGCGCTGCTCGACGCGCTCGGCGTCGATGCCGCCCACGTCCTGGGCATCTCGATGGGCGGGATGGTCGCTCAGGAGCTCGCGCTCGCCGCGCCCGGGCGTGTGCGCACGCTGATCCTCGGCGCCACGACCTGTGGCGGCACGCAGTCGCGCGCGACCGCGCCGGAGGTCGTCCAGCGCCTGACGACGGTCGCGCTCTCGCGCGATCGCGACCTCATGCTGCGCACGGGCTTCGAGCTCGTCGTCTCGCCCCGGTACGCCGCCGAGCCCGGCCATTTCGCCCAGTTCGTCGCCGCGGCCCAGCAGTTTCCGGCGACCGTGCCGGTCCTGCTCGCCCAGAAGGGCGCGGCGGACGCGCACGACGCGTACTCGCGCCTGCGTGCCCTGAGCCTGCCGACGCTCGTCATCCACGGCACGGCCGACGAGCTGCTCGCGTCGATCAACGGCGACCTCGTGGCCTCGCTGATCCCGGGCGCTCGCCTGGAGCTGCTCGAGGGCGTCGGGCACCTGTTCTTCTGGGAGCAGCCACAGCGGTCGGCGCAGCTCATCCGGGAGTTCGCGCTGGACGCCCGGGTACTGTCCAGCGCATGACGCGTATCGAGGTGAGCGAGCGCGGGCAGACGATCGCCTACTCGTTCGAGGACATGATGAAGTACCACGGTCCCGGTTCGCCGGGGGGCGTTGCGCAGGCCTTCAAGGTGATGGAGCGGGGGTTTGCGGTGCTGTCGCCGGATGCCCCGCCGCAGCGTCGCGAGATCTCCGTGCGCACGTCGTTCGGCGGTCCCGGCGCGCGCGACGGCTTCGAGGCCGTCACCCGCGCGGTGACCGGCGACCGCTGGACGGTCGACGCGTCGCTGGCGCGTCCCGAGCTCGGGCGCGAGCGCGAGCGCTTCGTCTTCGTTCTCGAGTACGGCGGCCGCTCTGTGACGCTGCTGCTGCGCGAGGGGATCGTCGTGCCGGAGTTCATCGACCTCGTCCGCACGGAGAACCGCACCGAGGAGCAGGGGGAGCGCCTCGAGGTGCTCAAGGCCGAGCTGGCGCAGCGCACGATGGGCACCGCGGCGGCCGACGCCTACGACGTCGAGGACGAGGGCTAGGCTGCCCGGCATGCCGGTCCTGGCCGCTCTGGGTGACGCGCCGACCGCGGCGATCGCGGTCGTCGCGATCCTGATCGGGGTGTTCCTCGCCGCGCGCGGCCCGCGCGAGAAGCGCCCCGCGGGCGCGGCGAACGGCGCGCAGGACTCCGGCCCGACGCTGCTCAAGGTGCCCGTCGCGGCGGCGCCCGAGACCGAGCCGGGCTTCGTCGGACCCGCGGGCGAGGTCGTCGGCCATGGCCCGATCCGCCTGGGCGCCGTCGGGTCGCTCGGCGGGGGAGAGCCTGCGACGGCGCATCCGGCGGCGGTGACGCCCGCGACAGCGCAGCCGGAGCCCGAGCCAGCGCCTCCGCCCGTGCCCGCGGCGCCTCCGCCCGCCCGCGAGCCCCCACGCGTCGAGCCGCCGGCCGGCGAGGCCGAGCAGGCGCTATTCGCGTCGCCGCCGTCGCTGCCCGACGCGCCCGCCGCACCGCAGCACGAGGCGGCGGCGACCCACGAGCCGCCGGCCGAGGAGGACCCGCCGCCGCCCGCCGCACAGAAGGGACCGGCGTGGCGCGTCGCCGCACGGGCCGCGAGCTCAGCCGTGCACTTCCGCCAGGGCACGATCAAGCTCGGTGGCAAGTCCGCCAAGAAGGACGAGGACTGACGCGCAAACGCGACGAGCCCGCCGGCGCAGGACGCCGACGGGCTCGGATTGCTGCGTCATCTGCCGCCGGGCGCCGGCGGGACGATCGGTGGGCCGGCTACGCCGCTTCGCGCAGCCCGGCCAGCGCCTCTTCGCCCTCGAGGCTGCGCATCGCGGCCTCTTCGAGCTGACGGGCGCGGTCACGGGTGATGCTGAGCTCGCGGCTCGTCGCCTCGATCGAGCGCTCGCGGCCGTCGCGCAGGCCGTAGCGCAGTTCGACGACGCGGCGCTCCTCGCCGGTCAGGCGCCCGAGGGCGTCGGCCACCGTGCGCTCGAGCTCGCTGGACTGAGCCTCTTCGCTCGGGTCCGGGCGATCGCTCGCGATGAAGTCGCCGAGGTTCGAGTCGCCGTCGTCGCCGATCGGCACGTCGAGGCTCGTGACGTGACGGCGCGCCTCGCGCAGTGCGAGCACGTCGGCCACGGTCATGTCGGCCGCTGCCGCGACCTCCTCGTCGGACGGATCGTGCGAGAGCTTCGCCGTCAGGTCGCGCTCGACCCGCGAGAGCTTGCGCTCGCGCTGCTCGATATGCGTCGGGAGGCGAATCGTCCGCGACGTGTTGGCGAGGCCGCGCTGGATGCTCTGCCTGATCCAGAGCGTCGCGTACGTCGAGAACTTGAAGCCCTTGCGCCAGTCGAACTTCTCCGCGGCGCGGATCAGCCCGAGGGTGCCCTCCTGGACGAGGTCGCCCAGCGGGAGCCCGAGGCCCTGGTAGCGACGTGCCTGCGAGACGACGAGGCGCAGGTTCGCGTTGATCATGCGGTCCTTGGCATCGACGTCGCCGCGCTCGATGCGCTTCGCGAGCGCGATCTCCTCGGCGGCGGTCAGCAGCTCGTAGCGCGACGCCTGGTTGAGGAACGTCTGCAGCGAGTCGGCGGTCATCTCCGCCTGGGCGCGGGCCGTCTGGCGCGCGGATTCCTCGGCGGGAGTCCGCCGCTTGGGGCGCTTCGGTGGGGCGCTGTGTTCGCCGCGGCGGCGCGCGCTCGTTGTCGTTGTCCTTGCCATGCGATCCCTTTCAGATGTGTCGTAGCGCCGTGTTCGCGACCCACCCCGACCCGTCTGCTCGTTGCCTGCCCGAAGGCCGCACGTCAGAAGAAGGGAGAGGAGGCGGTCGAGCGAGTGGGGGTGTTCCCACACGGCGCCGGAAAGCATCATACCAGATGATTGCGCGAACAACAAATCTGGCGCGATACTCTCTGACGGTGCGCCGCATACCCGCTTTCGCGGCCGCCCTCACATGTTCTGCGATGGGCGTCGGCGCCGCGACCTCCACGGGCGCGACCGAGCATACCTGCGCAGGCTCGGACTGTGAAGTCGCGACGCCCGCCGCGGCCACCGGCCCGGCGAAGCTCACGCCCACCGGCGTCGGTCCCGTCAAGCTTGGCCGGACGTACTCGTCGCTGCGTCGCGCCGGGCTGCTGAGCAAGATCGTCCCAGGCTGCGAGCGCGGCGGCCCGCGCACGCGCGCGGCGGCGCTCAGCGCGCCGCTGCAGGGCTCGGTCGACCTCACGCTCCGGTCGCCGCGCCGGGTGGCGACGATCCTCGTCCGCGGTGGCGCGACCGTGCGCGGCGTCGGGATCGGCGCGACCTCGGTCACGGCCCGCCGCGCGTTTCCGCGCGCGAAGATCGATCATCGCGGCGACGCGGTCCTCGGCCTCACGATCGTGCGCGTGCCCAAGGGCGCCGGCGGTCGGCTCGAGTTCGGCGTCGACACGAAGACGAAGCGGGTCGCGCTCATCGGGATCCCGCGGATCCCGGTCTGCGACTGACGCGCGCAACCGCGCCTGCCTCGTCCGCGTCGGTGGCTGGGCAGAACGAGGGTGCAACCGTTTCCGACGCCGCCCGAGCCACCCCGTCAGGGCGCTCCTCAGCTCAGCGCCAGCAGCTCGAACGTGACCGCGCCGCCCTCGACGGTGGCGATGCCCATCGTGCGGGCGGGCGCCCGGCGCCGCTCGGTAGGCGAGCCCGGGTTGAAGATCTGAAAGCCGTCGCGCTCCGCGTGCTCGGGCATGTGCGTGTGGCCGAAGATCACCGCGTCGCAGCGGGGAAAGTCGGCGCGCAGGCGCTCGAACCGGCGGGCGGCCGGGCCGGGGATGTGGACCATGCCGATACGCGCGCCGCCGAACTCGAGCTCCAGCCGCGCGGGCACGAGTCGACGCACGGCCTGCGTGTCGACGTTGCCGCTGATCGCGTGCAGCGGCGGTCCCAGCGCGCGCAGCAGCTCGAGCACCGGGACGTCGATGAGGTCGCCCGCGTGCAGGATCGCGTCGGCGGCGCGGCAGCGCTCCAGGCACGCGGGCGGGATCGTGCGCGCCCCGCGCGGCATGTGCGTGTCGCTGATGATCGCGATCTGCATCCCCCGCAGGTTCGCAGCAGGCAGGGGGTACCGTCGCGGGCGTGGCCTCCACGCGATCAGCGCCGGCCGTCGCCGTCACCGGCCCGACCGGCACGTTTGGCTTCGGGCTGATCCCCCTGCTGCAGGCCGACGCGCGCATCGGCGCGATCACCGGCATCGCGCGGCGCCCGTTCGATCCCGCCGCCCATGGCTGGACGAAGATGCGCTACCGCGAAGGCGACGTGCGCGACCGCGCGGCGCTCGACGCGGCGTTCGCCGGCGCCGACGTCGTCGTGCACCTCGCGTTCAACCTCACGGGGCGGACCGATCGCGACACGATCCGCGCGATCAACGTCGACGGCACGATGAACGCCTTCGCCGCCGCGGCCGCGGCGGGCGCGACCCGGTTCGTCTACGCGTCGTCGGTCGCGGCGTACGGCTTCGATCCCGGCAACCCGATCGGGATGACCGAGGAGTGGCCGGCGCGTCCCGCCGAGCACCTCTTCTACGCGCAGGAGAAGGCGGAGATCGAGCGGCTGCTGCACGAGGCATCCGCGGCGCACCCGGAGATGGACCTGTACGTGCTGCGCCCGCCGATCGTCCTGGGCCCGCACACGGCCGGCGCGAAGAACCTCGTGCCGGGGCCGCTGGAGCCGGTCGCGCGGCGCCTCGCGAGCCTCGCGCTGCGGCTGCCGGTCGCGCTGCCCGTGCCGGTCGCGCCGCTCGCGCTGCAGCTCATCCACGAGGAGGACGTCGGCGAGGCGTTGCGCCTGTGCGTCGTCGGTGCCGGGCCCCCGGGCGTCTACAACATCGCCGCCGACGGCGAGCTGACGGCGGTCGACCTCGTCCGCGAGGCCGGCCTGCGGGCGATCGCCGTGCCGCAGGCGCCGGTGCAGGCCGCCGCTCGCCTGTTCGCGGCGCTGCCGTTCGGACCGCCGTCGGTCGGCTGGGCGGAGGCGCTCGCCAGCCCGGTGATCATGGACACGGCGAAGGCCCGCCGCGAGCTCGGCTGGCGCCCGCGGCGGACCGCGCTGGAGGCGCTGCGCGAGACGCTCGCAGCACAGCGCGCGGGCTGACCGTTCGGCTGTCGTGACTCAGGCGCCCGTGCCGGCGCGGGCCAGGACGCGCAGCGCCGCCACGCGCACCGCCTCGTCGAGCATCTGCCCGTCGAGCGCCACGGCCCCGGCGCCGCCGTCGCGCTCGGCGGCGGCGAGCGCGTCGATGACCGCGCGCGCGTGCTCGACCTCCTCCGCGGAGGGTGTGAAGAGCTCGTTCAAGGCCGGCACCTGCGCGGGATGGATCGCCCACTTGCCGTCGAAGCCCATGTCGCGCGCCCGCTGCGCGGCCGCGGTGAACCCTTCGTCGACCTTGATGCCGAGGTACGGGCCGTCGATCGCCGCGACGTCGTGCGTGCGCGCGGCGACGAGGATCGCGTCCTGGATCGAGCGCCACGAGTCGAGCTCGGCGCGCGCCCCCGCCGCGCGCCCCAGCGACGCCGACAGGTCCGCGTAGCCGAGGATCAGCGAATCCAGGCGCGGCGACGCGCCCGCGATCTCGTCGAGCCGCGCGACGCCGGCCGCGGTCTCGATGAGCGCCTGCACGCGCAGCGGCGGACGCCCGGTCTGCGCGGCGGCCTCGGCGCCGTCGAGCAGCCGGTCGACGAACTCGAGATCGCCGCGGCTTTCGACCTTCGGGACGATGAGCGAGTCCGGCCCCCGCTCCGCGGACGCCATCTCGACGATGTCGCTGTGACACCAGGGCGTGCGCGGCGCGTTCACCCGCACGCTCGTGCGCACACCGTCCCACCCCGGCTCGCGCAGCGCCGCGACGACCGTCTCGCGGGCCTCGTCCTTCGCCGAGGCGGCGACGGCGTCCTCGAGGTCGACGATGACCTCATCGGCGCCGCGCAGGGGCGCTTTGGCGAGCATCGCCGCCGACGAACCGGGGACGGAAAGGCACGAGCGGCGGGCGGTGGGAGTGGCAGGCATGCGCGGCAGGGTATTCGCCGCGCGAGCGCGACGTGCCGCGGGTCGTCCGTCGGGGCGAATGCGCGGGCCGGCGGCGTCACAGCGGCCGTTCGCGGCAGCGCGCGTAGCTGTCGCTCCACGGCCGCAGTCCTTCGAACGCCGCGCTCGCGGCGAGGACGTCCGCGTCGCCGAAGCGCGGGCCGATGATCTGCATGCCGACGGGCAGGCCGTCCGCGAAGCCGGCCGGGATCGAGGCAGCGGGGTGTCCGGTGAAGTTGGTGAAGTACGTCATGCACCAGCCGATGAGCCGGTCGACGGCGACGCCTTCGATCTCGCTCGGGCCGAGCGTGTTGCCGTCGCCGGCGTTGTCGACCGGCAGCGCGGCGAGCGTGGGCGACACGAGCAGGTCGTGGGTCGCGAAGACGGCTTGGATCGCGTCGAAGACCTCCGTGCGCATCTGCTGGTCGCGCGTGATCTCGGCGGCCGAGAGCGTCGCGGTCTCGTCGATCCAGCGCAGATACTCGGGCGGCAGGTCGTCGCGGTGGTCGCCGAGCACGTCGATTCCGGCCTGCCTGAGGGTCTCGAAGCCGGCGTGGTTGATCGGCATGATGAGCCGGCACCACAGGTCGCTGAGCTCGCGCTGGTCGCGCTGCAGCCCGAGGCTGACCTCCTCGACGTGCGCCCCGGCGTCCTCGAAGGCGCGCACCGCGTGCTCGACCACATCGGCCACGCGGCGGTCCACGGGGTAGACGTCGAGGTTCGGGCTGTAGGCGATCCGCAGGCCGGCGACGCCGCGGTCGAGCGCGCCGAGGTAGTCGACCTCCTCGCGGAGGCTGAACGGGTCGCGCGGGTGGTAGCCGCCGAGCGCGGTCATCGCGAGCGCCGCGTCCTTGACGGTGCGCGTGATCGGGCCCTCGTAGAGAAACGGGTTGAGGCCGCCGAAGCCGTTGGGGCGCGCGAGTTGCGGGGCGCGCCCGAACGACGGCTGGTAGCCGTAGACGCCGCACCAGGACGCGGGGATGCGGATCGACCCGCCGCCGTCGGTTCCCTCCGCGACCGCGACGAGGCCGTCGGCGACCGCCGCGGCGCTGCCGCCCGACGACCCGCCGGTGTTCTTCGAGAGGTCGAAGGGATTGCGGCTCGGCCCGAACAGCGGGTTGTCGCAGACGCCCCGAAAGCCCATCACCGGGCTGTTGGTCTTCCCGACGAGGATCGCGCCGGCCTGCTCCATCCGCTCGGCGTAGCCGCAGTGGAAGTCGGCGACGAAGTCCTTCAGCGCGCGGATGCCGCCGAACGTCGTGATCCAGCCCGGCTTGAAGTCGAAGAGGTCCTTCAGGAGCGTTGGCACGCCGTGCATCGGCCCGGTCCGATCGCCGGCCAGCACCGCCTGCTCAGCCGCCTGCGCTGCCGCCCGCGCGTCCTCGAAGCCGAAGTACACGAGCGCGTTGATGCTCGGGTTGCGCTCCTCGATGCGCGCGATGCAGGCCTCGACCACCTCCACCGGGGACAGCTCACGGCGACGGATCTTCGCCGCCAGCTCGGCGGCGGGTACGTAGGACAGCTCCTCGGCATGGATCATGTTGCTCTCCGTTCGTGGGTCCATCCGCGGCGGCGCTCCGCCGCAGACGCACGCCCGTGTTGCCGAAACCCGCCGCCGCAAAACCCGCCTTTGCGCCGCGCGCCGAGACGGAGGCGGTTCGAACGGGCGTCAGGCCGGACGGACGGAGGCGATCGCCGGCAGGCGCTGGGCCACGCCGAACCAGCTGCGGCCCGCGTCCGCCGAGCCGAAGATCTCGCCCGACGTCGCGCCGAAGTACAGCTCGAGCGCGTCACCCTCGCCGGTCGCCGCGAACGACTGGCGCAGCACCGACAGGTAGGCGCCGCGCTGCGGCAGCCCCTCCGCGCGCGGCGTCCACGTCGCGCCGGCGTCGCGCGTCTCGTAGACGCCGACGCGGCCGTCGGTCACGCGGGCGGCCGTCGTGACCGGGATGACGTACGCGCTGTCGGGATCGGCGGGATCGAGCACGACGGGAAAGCCGAAGTCGTGCGGCAGCCCGGCGGCGATGTCCGTCCACGAGGCGCCCGCGTCGTCCGAGCGATACACGCCTCCGTGAAACTGCAGGAAGAGCCGCTCCGGGCGGCGCGGGGCGCGCTCGAGGTGGTGCACGCAGAGGTCGATCGCGGTCGCGCGCGCCTCCTCGGGCAGGTAGTCGGCGACGATGCCCTCGTTGCCGTGCTCCCACGACGCGCCGCCGTCCTCGGTGAGCCATACGCCCGCGGCCGAGATCGCCAGCGCGAGGCGCCGCGGGTCGCCCGGCCACGGCGCGATCGAGTGCACCGACAGGCCGCCGGAGTCGCGCCGCCAGCGCGGGCGCGTCGGGTGCTCCCACAACGCGCGGTTGAGCTCCCACGTCACGCCGTCGTCGCGGCTTTCGAACAGCACGCCGGGGTCGCCGCCGGCGTAGAGCCGACCGTCCTCACCGGCGACGATCACCCAGACGCGCTTGAGGGCCTCCGTGCCGCCCTTGGGCAGCGCGACACCGCGCGCGGGCTGCCACTCGTCGACGAGCTCGTCGGCGAACCAGATCCGCGGCCCCCAGAACGGGGAGGTCACGGCCGCGTAGAGCCGGCCGGTGCGCGCGTCGCGCATCGCGTAGTCGACGGGCTCGCCGACGAACGCCCGGGTCTTGATCTCGAACGCCGAGCCCGGCTCGCCTTCGAGTACGAAGAGGCCCTTGCGCGTCCCGACGAGCAGCTCGGTCATGCGGTGCGCGGCGAGGCGAGCCGCAGCCGCGTCATGCGCTCGGCGTCATCCGCCGGAGATGGCGGGCAGGATCTCGATCTTGTCCTTCGCGTCGAGCTCGGTTTCCGGGTCGGCGGGCTCGCCGTTGACGAACACGTTGATGTGGCGGCGCAGCACGCCGCGCTCGTCGAGGATCCAGCCCTCGAGTCCCGAATGGTCCTGCTCGAGCTGCTGCAGGAGGTCGTTGACGGTGCCCGCCGCCACCTCGTGCTCGGACTCACCGCCCGCAAGCTTCTCCAGCTGCCCTCGAAGTCGCACGATCGCCATGTCGCAATCTTAGGTTCCCGCGCATCCCGCCGCCGATCCGCCCGCCGGCGTGCGATCAACCATCTACCCCGGCGCGGGCGGCATCGGCGTCCGCGGACGCCGCCCGACGCGCGGCGGCATCCGCCCGCCGGTCGCCAGCCATGAGCCGGCGAGGATCAGCGCCAGCCCGACCGCGGCGCCCGCGCCCGGCCGCTCGCCCAGCACCGCGACGCCGAGCGCCACCGCGACGACGGGGGCGATGTACGTGATGACCAGGGCGCGGCCGGCGCCCGCCTCCGCCACCAGCGCGCCGTAGAACGCGAACGCCGCCGCCGTGCAGAAGATCCCGAGCACGACGAGCGACACGAGCGCATCCGCCGACGGTGTGGTGGCGGGCGGCGCGATCGCCGCCGCGGGCGTGAGCACGAGCGCCGCGATCGCCAGCGCGGCGCCCATCGACGCGCGCGGGTCGAGCTCGGCCAGCTTGCGCTTGAGGATCATCGGCCCGACCGCGTAGCAGAACGCCGACAGCAGGAGCGCGGCGGCGCCGACCAGCTCGTCGGTCGACCCGGTCGCGTCGATCCCGACGAGCGCGACGACGCCGACGAGCCCGAGCAGGAGCCCGCCCAGGCGCGATCCGCCGACCCGCTCGGTGTCGTCGAAGCCGACGAGCGCGAGCAGCGCGACGAACAGCGGCGCGGCGGCGACGATGATCGCCGCCAGCGACGAGTCGACGTGCTGCTCGCCGGCGGCGATGAGCGGAAACGGGATGACGATCTCGATGACCGCGAAGATCGCCAGCCAGCGCCAGTGCCCGCGCAGCGGCGCCAGGACGCCGGCCGACGACGCAAGCGCCAGCAGCACGGCGCCGCCGAGCACGACGCGCACCCACGCGAGAAATGCGGGTGGGACGCCGTCGTCGACGGCGACCTTGATGAACAGGTAGGGGATGCCCCAGAGCGTCGAGACCGCTGCGAACGCGATCCAGGCGCGGGGCGTCATTCGCGGCGGTTGATCATGTGCGTCGCGGTCGCCTCGAGGTAGCTCCACAGCTCCGCGCGGTGCTCCGCCGCCAGCCCCGCCTCGTCGACGGCGACACGCATCGCCCGCAGCCACGCGTCGCGCTCGCGCAGGCCGATCGCGAACGGCGCGTGGCGCATGCGCAGGCGCGGGTGACCGCGCTCGTCGGAGTACGTCGTCGGGCCACCCCAGAACTGGATGAGAAACAGGCGCAGGCGGGCCTCGGCGGGGCCGAGATCCTCGTCGGTGTACACCGCGCGCAGGATCGGGTCCGAGGCGACCTGCTCGAAGAAGCGCGCGACGATCCGCCGGAACGTGGGCTCGCCGCCGATCGCCTCGTAGAGGGGCCTCGCAGGCGGGGTCGGCACAGTCGGAAGCGACATCCACGCGAGGGTAGCCGCGCGCGCCGCACGCCCCGCCGCACGCCCCGACCCCCCGACCTGTACCCGATGCACCCCCCACCCGGGGGGAACCGCTGTCGGGACCCCGGAACGGTCGCAACGGTAAGGGCGTGTTCGATTCCAGCCCCACCGCCGTCCTGTTCCCCGGACAGGGCAGCCAGACCAAGGACATGCGCGCCCTCGTGGCCGCAGTGCGTCCCGACCTGCTCGACGCGGCGATCGAGCTGATCGGCGAGGACCCCTTCCCGCGCGTCGAGGAGTCCACGCGCTACGCGCAGCCCGCGATCCTCTGCGCCTCGCTGGCGAGCTGGACGCGGCTGCGCGGCTACGTCGACCCGGTCGCGTTCGCCGGCCATTCGCTGGGCGAGTTCTCCGCGCTCGCGGCGGCCGGCGCGATCCTCGACCACGACGCGCTGCGCCTCGTCGTCCTGCGCGGCGACCACATGGCGCGCTCCGGCGAGGCCTGCGGCGGCGGAACGATGCTCGCCGTGCTCGGCGCGTCGCCCACCGCGGCCGCGGCGCTCGCCGCGCGCCATGGCGTGAGCCTCGCGAACGACAACGCGCCCGGCCAGGTCGTGCTGTCCGGATCGCCCGCGGCCCTGGAGGGCGCGCACGAGGATGCCGAGGCGCAGGGCCTGCGCGCGCTGCCGCTCGGCGTCGCCGGCGCCTTTCACTCGCCGCAGATGCAGGGCGCCGTGGCTCCGTTCGGGGCCGCGCTGCGCGAGGTCGCCTTCCTCGAGCCCGACGTCCCGGTCATCTCGTGCGCGACGGCCGCGCCGTTCACCGATCCCGCGACACAGCTCGCCGAGGCGCTCGTCGCGCCGGTCCGCTGGCGCGAGACGATGGACGCACTCGCCGACTTCGGGAGCGCGTTCTACGTCGACAGCGGCCCGGGGCGCGTGCTCTCCAAGCTGGCGCCGCGCTGCATCAAGGGCGCCCGCGCCGTCGCCGCCGAGGCGCTGCTGGAGGACATCGGTGCCCGCGTCTAGGCTGCTCGAGCCGTTGGCGCTCCCGGCGTCGGCCGGCTCGCGGCCGCGGACCGCGGGCATCGCCGGCTTCGGCCGCGCGCTGCCGGCGACCGTCGTCGACAACGCGCCGATCGCCGCGCGCCTCGGCGTCGATCCCGCCTGGATCACGAAGCGCACGGGCATCTCCCGACGCCGGCGCTGCGGGGAGGACGAAGGCCTCTCCTCGCTGGCGATCGAGGCCGCACGCCGCGCGCTCGTCGCGTGTGCCGTGGATGGCGCCGACGTCGACGTCCTGCTCGTCGCGACCTCGTCGCCCGACGACATCGTCCCGCAGGCGGCGCCGATCGTCGCCGGCGCGCTGGGCGCCGAGCGCGCGATGGCGTGGGACGTCGGCCTGGCCTGCACCGGCTTTCTCGCCGGTCTGCAACAGGGCGCCGCGCTGATCGAGAGCGGACGTGCGGACACCGTCCTGCTCATCGGCGCTGACATCCTCACGCGCTACACCGATCCCGACGACCGCCAGACCGCCGCGCTGTTCGGCGACGGTGCGGGTGCGGCGCTGCTCGTCGCCGGCGGCGCGGGCAGCATCGGCCCGGTCGTCCTCGCCGGCGAGCCGCAGCGCGACGTGCTCTACATCGACCGCACCGACAGCGTCGTGCGGATGGACGGGCGCTTCGTCTACCAGCACGCGGTGGACCGCATGGAGCAAGCCTGCCGCGAGCTCCTCGCGATCGCCGAGCTGGAGGTCGCCGAGGTCGAGCTCGTCATCGCCCACCAGGCCAACGGCCGGATCATCAACGCCGTCCGCGAGCGCTTCGGCCTGCACTCGGCCCGCGTCGCCGACTACGTCGCCGAGCTCGGCAACACCTCGGCCGCCTCGATCCCGCTCGCGCTGTCGCTGGCGCAGGACGACGACCGCCTCCCCGAGCGCGGCCACGTCCTGCTGACCGCCTTCGGCGCCGGGTTCTCCTGGGGCGCCGCCCTTCTCACGTACGGAGACATGCCATGAGCACCACCGCCACGACCACCTTCGACGAAGATCGAACCGGCGTCGAGGCCGCGACGCGCGACGGCTGTCGCCCCGACGGCGCGGTCGTGCTCGTCACCGGCGCGTCGACGGGCATCGGCGCCGCGATCGCCCGGGAGCTCGCGGCCGACGGCTGGGCCGTCGCGGCCGGGTTTCGCTCCGACGCCGACGGCGCGGCATGCACCGTCGACGCGATCGAGCGCGGCGGCGGCACGGCGCTCGCCATCGGCGGCGACGTCACCGACGCCGCGGCGATGGCCGACGTGCTGGCGGAGGCCGAGGAGCGGCTCGGTCCGGTGCTCGGGCTCGTCAACAACGCGGGCGTGCGCTCGGACGGTCTGGCGATCCAGATCGACGACGACGCGTGGGACCGCGTGCTGGACACGAACCTCAGCGCCGCCTTCAAGCTCACGCGCAGCGTGCTGCGGCCGATGACCAAGGCGCGCTTCGGGCGCGTCGTGAACGTGGCCTCCGTCGTCGGGCCGCGCGCGAACGCCGGCCAGGCCAACTACGCCGCGGCGAAGGCCGGGCTGATCGGCATGACGAAGACGATCGGCGTCGAGGTCGCGCGCCGCGGCGTCACCGTCAACGCCGTCGCGCCGGGCTTCATCGAGACCGAGATGACCGCAGACGTGCCGAAGGAGCTGCTCGCGGCCGTGCCCGCACGCCGCGCGGGCCGCCCCGACGAGGTCGCCGCCGCCGTGCGCTTTCTCGCCTCCGACGCCGCCGGCTACGTCACCGCCACGACGCTGTTCGTCGACGGCGGCATGAGCGCCTGAGGCGCTGCGGTCACCGTTCGCGGGTCAGTCGGCGGCGGCCGTCCAGGAGGCCATGACGCCGCTCTTCTCGGCAGCGCGCAGCTCGTTGAGGCCGCCGAGCGGCTCGCCGTTGACGACGATCTGCGGGTAGCTCTCCAGGCCTGTGATCTCGGTGAGCTGCGCCTGCAGCTCGGGGTCGGCGCTCAGGTTGACGTCCTCGAAGGGCACGCCGCGCTTGCGGAGCAGGTTCTTCGCGTGCTCGCAGTACGTGCACGAATCAGTGGAGAAGACGACGACGCGGCTTGCCATGGTCGGAGTATGGCGCGGCGGCGGGCGGGGCCGTGTCGGTCCGCGACCGCCGCGGCGGTCGCGGGGTGAAGCCGATTTACGGATAACTTGCAAATAGATGGCCAGCGAGGCATGATCGCTGCTGGCAATGCAGTCGGTCAGATCACCATCCCTGCGCAGTCGCCGGCGTACGGGCCCTGCGACGGAGGAACTTACGATGACGTCAGACGCGACTGCCTCGACTAAACCGCGACGCGGCGGGCTCGGTAGCCGGAAGTGGCTCGCCGCCACGATCTGCCTCCTGGCCTTCGTCGCGTTCCCGCCTGCGGCTCAGGCGCTGGAGCAGAACATCACCCCCGCCGACGGTGAGACGAATGATGAGTTCGGCACGTCCGTCGCCATCGATGGCGACACCGCCGTGATCGGCGCCCCGCGCCATGCCAGCGCCACCGCGGCCGGTGCGGTGTATGTCTTCAAGCGCACCGGAGACATCTGGACGCAGACCGCCAAGCTGACCGCCTCTGACGGGCAGTCGGGCGACCGCTTGGGAACGTCGGTCGCAATCGACGGCGACACGATCGTCGCCGGTGCGTGGCGTGCCGGCGACGGGGCGGGCGCCGTCTACACGTTCACGCGCACCGGCGCGGCGGCGCGAACCGAGACCGCCAAGCTGACCGCCTCCGATCCCGCATCGCAGGGCCTCGGCTTCTCCGTCGCGATCGATGGCGACACGATCGTCGCGGGCGCGCACCTGGATGACATGAGCCGCGGCGCCGTGTACACCTTTGTGACTACGGGCCCCGCGCATCGCACCGAAACCGCCAAGTTGACGGCTTCCGACGGTGCCGCGGGCGATCGCCTCGGGATCGATGTGGCGATCGACGGCGACACGATCGTCGCCAGTGCCGACGGCGATCAGGTCGGCGAGAACGCGAATCAGGGCTCCGTGTACACGTTCGCGCGCGCCGGCACCGCCGCGCGGAGCGAGATCGCGAAGCTGACGGTCTCCGACGGCGAGGCCGGCGACGGCCTGTCCGCGGTCGCGATCGATGGTGACACGATCGTCGCGGGCGCACCCTTCGCTGGTGGGGGTCCGACGCTTCCCGTCAAACCCAACAGTCCTTGCGAGGCTTGTCAGGATGAGAGTCCGGGTGCCGTGTACACGTTTGCGCGCGCCGGCGCCCCTGCGCGGAACGAAACGGCCAAGCTGACAGCCTCCCGCGGCAGTCCACGCGACCGACTCGGCGTCGCGGTCGCGATCGACGGCGACACGATCGTCGCGGGTGCGCGCGGCCACCGCGACGCCCGTGGCTACGTCTACACCTTCACGCGCACCGGTGCGTCGATGCGCACGGAGACAGCCACGCTGGTCCATGCGGACGGGATCGGCTACGACGACGAGTTCGCGCTCTCACGCGAGCGGTGGGTCGCGATCGACGGTGAGACCATCATCGCCGGCTTTCCCGACGACGAAAGCGGTGAGAGGACCGGCTCCGCCTTGATCTTCTTCCCGGCGGCGTCGGCGCCCCGGTGCGACGGCAAGTCGGCCACGATGACCGGCAGCGGGACGGTGACCGGTACGGCGGGTGACGACGTGATCGTCACCGGTGACGGCGCCGACAGGGTCGACGGCCGCGGCGGCAATGACACGATCTGCGCACGGGGCGGCAACGACCAGGTTCGGGGCGGCGACGGAAACGACCGGGTTCTCGGCGGTCACGGCAACGACGCGCTGCGCGGCGATCGCGGCAACGACGCCCTTCGTGGCGGCGACGGCGCGGATTCGCTGCGCGGCGACGACGGCAACGACTCGGTGCGAGGCGGCGACGACGACGACTTCCTGCAGGGCAACGACGACGACGACTCGATGAACGGTGGCGACGGCGCCGACCGCGTTCGCGGCGGCACCGGCGACGATGCGCTGCTGGGCGGCTCGGGCGAGGACGATCTCGACGGCTCAAGCGGCCACGACGCGATCGACGGCGGCAGGCACGACGACAGGGTCAACGGCAACGCCGGCAACGACCTCATCAGGGGCGGGCTCGGGGATGATTTCCTGCAGGGCGAGCGCGGCAACGACACCGCCAAGGGCGGCGCCGGTGACGACGTCATCTTCGGCGCCGACGGCGACGACGAGCTGTCGGGCGGCGACGGCGACGACACGATCAGCGGTGGCGCGGGCGCGGACACGATCAGCGGCGGTCCCGGTCGCGACAGGATCAACGGTTCTGCCGGCGGCGACGGGATCGACGGCGGGGCCGGCGACGATCGCATCGACGGCGGGCCGGGCAACGACACCATCAACGGCGGTCGCGGCGATGACAGGATCAACGGCGGTGCGGGCAGCGACAGCTGCAGCAACGCGGAGGACGTCCAGGGCTGCGTTGGCACGCCGTCGGGGCCGTAGGACCGGCCGATCGAGGCGCGGGCGAACACGTCGCCGCCACGCGCGATTCGACACACCCGCGTCCCACCCGGCACCATGGCCACGGCGATGGATGCCGACGATCTCTACGGCCTGCCCCTGGACCAGTTCATCCCCGAGCGCGGCGCGCTGACCAAGGCGCTGCGCGCGGACAAGCGCCGCGACGAGGCGGCGACGGTCGCCGCGCTGCGCAAGCCGTCGGTGGCGGCGTGGGCGGTCAACCAGCTCGTGCGCTCGCAACGGGCGGGCGTACAGGACCTCTTCGCCGCCGGTGACGAGTTGCGCGACGCGCAGGCGCAGCTGCTGTCGGGCAGCGGCGACGGCCGCACGCTGCGCGCCGCGAACGAGCGCGAGCGCGCAGCGGTCGACGAGCTCGTCCAGGCCGCGCGCGGGCTGCTCTCCTCCGACGGGCACGAGCTCAGCCCCGCCGTCGTCGATCGCGTCGCCGACACGCTGCACGCCGCCGCGCTGGACGAGGGCGCTCGCGCGCAGGTGCGCGAGGGGCGGCTGGAGCGCGAGCTGCGCCACGTCGGGCTCGGGCTCGGCGAGTCGGCGGATCCGTTCGCGGCCGCGCCCCCAGCGCCGCCGCAGCAGAAGGCGCCTCCGGCGGCGAAGCCCGGT
>DASZDB010000200.1:0-4373 GCA_035942495.1 Solirubrobacteraceae bacterium | reverse complement strand
TCCAGGAGGCGCTCACGAACGCGCTCAAGCACGCGGGGCAGGCCACCGCCCGCGTCCTCGTCTGCTACCGAGACGACGAGATCGACATCTCCGTGACGGACACCGGCGTCAGCGCCGAAGACGGTGGTCCCGGCGGTCACGGGCTCGCCGGGATGCGCGAGCGCGTCTCGCTCTACGGCGGGCAGATCGAGGCCGGACATCAGGCCGGCGGCGGCTTCATCGTCCGCGCCCGGCTGCCGCTGGGGTGGGCTCCGACATGAGCCTGCGCGTGCTGCTCGTCGACGACCAGCGGCTCGTGCGGGCCGGCTTCCGCGAGATCCTTGCCGGCGAGGGCTTCACGGTGGTCGGCGAGGCGGTCGACGGGCGCGAAGCGGTCGAGCTCGCCGAGCTGACGCATCCCGACGTCGTCCTGATGGACATCCAGATGCCCGGCCTCAACGGGATCGAGGCGACGCGGCAGATCCTCGCGCGCCCGGAGCCGCGACCGCGCGTGCTCGTGCTGACGACGTTCGACCTCGACGAGTACGTCTACGAGGCCCTGCGCGCCGGCGCCAGCGGC
This sequence comes from Solirubrobacteraceae bacterium, assembly GCA_035942495.1. Classification (GTDB taxonomy): domain Bacteria; phylum Actinomycetota; class Thermoleophilia; order Solirubrobacterales; family Solirubrobacteraceae; genus CADCVQ01. The sequence goes on along the minus strand of DASZDB010000200.1, from coordinate 3,814 downwards.
TTTCTGCTCAAGGACGCGCCCGAGGACCAGCTGACCGCGGCGATCCGCGTCGTGGCCGACGGCGGGTCGCTGTTCGGGCCGTCGGTGACCCGGCGCCTGATCGCCGAGTTCAGCCAGCGCGCGCGGCCGGGGATCCCGCCGCCGGAGCTGGCCGAGCTGACCGCGCGCGAGCTCGAGGTGTTCGCGCTCATCGCCCGCGGCCTGTCAAACCAGGAGATCGCCGCCGAGCTCGTCGTCAGCGAACACACGGCGCGCACCCACGTCGGGCACATCCTCTCCAAGCTCGACCTGCGCGATCGCGTTCAGGCCGTCGTGCTGGCCTACAGCACCGGCCTCATCGCGCCCGAGGCGGGCGGCCCTGGCCGGATCGGCCCTGCGGCCTAGCGGGTGTTGTCCTCGATCAGCGAGTTGAGCTGATCGACGACCTCACCGGTGTCGTTGCCGTCGACCGGCGAGAGGTTCACGTCCGAGCTGCCTGACGAGCTGCCGATCGCGAAGGCGATCACGACGACGAGGACGGCGGCAACCGCCAGGACCGCCATCAGCTTGCCCAGGCCGCCTCCGCGCGCAGGCTCGAACTGCGCTACCTCGTCAAGAACAAGGAGCTCACGGGCGCGCGGCTGCTGAGGCTGCACAACCTGGCGTACGTGGCGCGGCTGATGGCGGGGCTGCGGGACGCGATCGTGGACGGGACGCTGAACGCGGGCGCGGCAGCGCTGTGCGCCGGCGCCGCGCCCTGAGACGGCGCGGCATCTACGAGCGCCAGCCGCCCGGGCGCGCGGCGCGCGTTCCCCGCAGATCGACCGCGGCGCATCCTGCCAGCCGCGGCGTGTGCGAACGTGCCCCGCGATGGCCGAGCGGGTCGAGCACGCCATGACGCAGGCCGAGTCGGAGCTGCTCATGGCCGCGGCGAAGGATGCGATGGGGGCCGCCGGGGCGCTCGGTGGCTCACTCGGCAGCGAGTTCGGCCACTCGTCCGCCGGCGCCCGCGGCGGTGCCGCCGGGGGCGCTTCGGCGCGCGCCGGCGTCGGGGAGATGATGCCCGCCCTGGTCCGCGTTCAGATCGAGCCCGCCGCCGCGGGCGGCGCCCGCGTGCACGTGCGCGCGACCGGGCGCGAGGGCCTGATCAAGCAGGCGATCGGGGCCAAGGCCGCCGACCGCATCCGCGAGGCGATCGCGCGCCACGCGCCGTGACCGCCACGGAGCTGACCTGCGATCTCGCCGACGGGGACCGCTGGGTGCTCGCCGGCGTCGGCACGCTGCGACGCACGGGGCGCATCTCGCGCGCTGCGACCGCCGAGGCCGGCGGGCGCAGCTGGTCGATCGTGCGCTTCGGCTGGGTGCGCACCGGCTTCCGCGCCGCCGACGAGACCGGCGCCACCGTCGGCGAGCTGCCGGGCCGCCTCATGCGCCGCAGCGAGACGCTGCGCTGGGGCGACCGCGCGCTCACCCTGAGACCCGACGAGGGGCACCCGGGTGGCTATGTCCTGCGCGACGGCGATCGGCCGCTCGCCACGATGGCGCCCGAGCGCGAGGGTAAGCGGCCGCTGAAGGGCGTCGTCGAGGATCCGGCGGTCGAGGCCGGGCTGCTGCTGTTCATGGCCTTCGTCGTGCAGGCGTACTCCGACGACGCGTCGTTTCCGCCCACCACGCCTACTTGACGGTGAGCTCGTCGATCATGCCCTGCCTGACGTGCTCCTTGCCGCCCTCGCGGTCGGTGATGAAGCACACCACCGCGTAGCGGCCCGGCTTCAGGTCCAGCGTGATGTTCTGCGCGATCCCGCCGTCGATGACGGCGGTTCCGGTGCCGGCGGCGAAGTCGACCGGCGGCGGGCCCTGGGGCGGAGCATCCGAGGTGAAGGCCTTCTCGGCGTCCTCGATCGTCTTGCCCGGGTTGATCGGGAACAGCAGCGCGTGGTGCAGTTCCTCGCCGGTGTTCTCGAAGCGCACCTGGTTGACGCCCGGCTTGAACCCCGCGAACTCGAAGCCGTACTCGTCCTTGCCGTCGTCCGTGGCGGTGAGCGTGGCGGGCGCCTCGGGCAGCTCGGCATCGCTCGCGGGTCCGGTGACCGTGAACTCGCCGGTCGCCCCGAGCTCGGCGTTGCTCGGGCCCTCGCCGTCGCCGCGCGCCGTCGCGTCGTCGAAGAGGACGTAGCGGCCCGGCGCCAGCACCTGCGTGACCCGCGCCGTGGCCCCGGGCTTGACGGCGGCCAGCCCGCCGCCGTCCTGGATCCAGCTCGGCGTCGTGTCGTCGCCGTCGTCCGAGGTGATGACCCGCAGTACGTCATCGAGCGTGTGCTCGCCGACGACGCGGATGAGCTGGGCGGAGCGCTGACCCGCGTCGGCGTTCTTCAGCGTCATCGTCACGAGCCCGGCCTTCACCGTCGCCGGAAACTCGAGCGCCTTCTTCTGCTTGCCTTCGGCGGTCGCCTGGATGACGAAGCTGGCGGGCTTCGCGGCGGCGGCGTCCTGCGTCGCGTCGTCGTCGTCGCCGCAGCCGGCGACCGCCGCGATCCCGAGCACGCCCAGGCACCCGATCATGACCCTGCGAATCCCGTGCTGCATGTCGATCCCTTCGTTGCTGGCTGACGCGACGCGACGAGGATCGAGCCAGACCGCCACGAGCACATCGCCCTGCGCGCCGATCCCGGCTACGTCACCAGGCTGATCCCGCGATCAGCCTCGATGGCGATGCGCCGGGCGCGCGGCCGGGCTACGGTCCGGACATGAGGCTGCGCATGCCGCCCACGGGACGCGCCGACCATCTAGCCGACTGGCTGCTGGCCGCGGTCCTGGCGGGCTCCGCGCAGTACGAGGTCTGGACGGGGGCCGGCTCGGTCGGTCAGCGCGCCGGCGGGGCGATCTTCCTGCTGGCGGCGACCGTGCCGCTGGCCTGGCGGCGACACGCGCCGCTCGCCGTCGTCGTGACGATCTCGGCGGCGGTGCTCGGCGGCGGCGTGCTCTTCGACGGCTATCAGGCGTCGTTTCAGGGCTTCCTCGCGAGCATCGTGGCCCTCTACACGGTGGCCGCGTACGGCGAGCAGCGCGAGCGCATCATCGGCGCCGCGGCCGTCGCTGTTGCAATAGGCGGCTTTCAGCTGGCGGAAGCGCTGCGCGGCGACGACATCGGCGAGCTGCCCGGCATCTGGCTTCCGTACCTCATCGCCTTCGCGCTGGGTCGCGTGCGCGGCTGGCAGCTGAGCGAGTCGAAGCACCTGCGACGGCGCGCCGCGGAGCTCGAGCGCGAGCGCGACGAGAAGGCGCGGCTCGCCGTCCAAGAGGAGCGCGCGCGGATCGCCCGCGAGCTGCACGACATCGTCGCCCACGCGATCAGCATCATGATCGTCCAGGCCCGCGTCGGCCGCCGCCGGCTGGCGGGCGAGCCGGAGCTGCCGCGTGAGTCCTTCGACACGATCGAGGACACCGGCCGCCAGGCGCTGACCGAGATGCGCCGGCTGGTCGGGATGCTGCGCGCCGAGGGCGAGCAACCGGCGCTGGACTCACACCCTGGCATGGGGCAGCTCGACGAACTCGTCGCCCAGGTGTCCAGGGCCGGCCTTCCGGTACAGCTGACGATCGAGGGCGAGCCGCGTGAGCTGCCGCCGGGGATCGACCTGTCGAGCTACCGGATCGTCCAGGAGGCGCGCACGAACGCGCTCAAGCACGCGGGCCAGGCCACCGCTCGCGTCCTCGTCTGCTACCGAGACGACGAGATCGACATCTCCGTGACGGACACCGGCGTCAGCGCCGAAGACGGCGGTCCCGGCGGTCACGGGCTCGCCGGGATGCGCGCGCGCGTCTCGCTCTACGGCGG
>DASZDB010000199.1:0-2807 GCA_035942495.1 Solirubrobacteraceae bacterium | reverse complement strand
CGGCTGCAACACGCCCCAGCTGAAGGTCACGATCACCGACGACGGAGACGGGTTTCATCCCAACCGCCTGCGCGACGGGCGCTCCGGCCTCGCCGGGATGCGCGAGCGGGCGCTGCTGGCGGGCGGGCGCCTGGAGATCAGATCGGCGCCCGGCGAGGGCACGAGCGTCGAGCTCACCGTGCGCGCCCGCGGGACGCGTCTGCAGTCATGAGGCTGCTCATCGCAGACGACCACGGCATCGTGCGCGGCGGGCTGAAGCTGCTGCTCGACCGCCAGCCCGACATGGAGGTCGTCGCCGAGGCCTGCGACGGCGTCGAGGCCGTCGAGATGGCGCTGCGCGACAAGCCCGACATCTGCGTGCTCGACGTGTCGATGCCGCGGATGACCGGCCTGCAGGCCACCGTCGAGATCAAGTCCCACCTGCCGGACGTCGCGGTGCTCGTGCTCTCGATGTACGACGACGAGCGCTACCTCTTCGAGGCGCTGCAGGCCGGCGCGGCGGGCTACATCCTCAAGCAGGAGGCCGACACCGCGCTCGTCGAGGCCGTCCGTGCCGTCTGGCGCGGTGAGCCGTTCATGACGAACTCCGCCGAGCAGTCGCTCCTGCGCGAGTGGATGGAGGACGAGTCCAGCGGGCCCGTCGAGCCGCTGACGCTGCGCGAGCGCGAGGTGCTCAAGCTCATCGCCGAGGCGCACACGAACAAGCAGATCGGCGAGACGCTGCACCTGTCGGAGAAGACGATCGAGTCCCATCGCGCGAACCTCATGCGCAAGCTCGAGATGCGCGATCGTGTCGAGCTCGTGCGCTACGCGATCCGGCGCGGGCTGATCGAGGCCTGACGACCACCAGATGGCGGATTCCGCGACCATCTAATCTCGGCGGCGATGCCCGCCCGCCTGCGCCTCGCGCTGTTCGTCACCGGCCTCATCGCCGTAGCTGCGATCGCCGGCGTGCTGCTGTTCGCCGTCGGCGAGCGGACGGTGCCGAGCGCGGCCTTCGCCGGCGCGACACGCCCGCCGGACATGCCGCGGACCGACTTCGGCCTGCGCGACGAGCAGGGCGAGCGGGTGCGCCTTGCCGACATGCGCGGCAAGCCGGTCGTCGTGACGTTCCTCTACACGACGTGCCGCGAGACCTGCCCGCTCACCGCGCAGCAGATCCGCGTCGCACTCGACGACCTCGGCCACGACGTCCCGGTCGTCGCCGTCAGCGTCGATCCCGCCAACGACACCCCGCGCCGCGCGCAGGCCTTCCTGCTCGAGCAGGGGCTCGAGGGCCGCATGCGGTGGGCGCTGGGCAGCGCCGAAGAGCTCGCGCGCCTGTGGAAGGCCTACGGCATCCAGCCTCAGAGCGACGACGCCGAGCACACCGCCTCGACGATCCTGCTCGACAAGCGGGGGATGCAGCGCGTCGGCTTTGCCGCGAGCGTCCTGACGCCCAACGGCCTGGCGCACGACATCGCCAAGCTCGAGCGCGAGGGCAGCCGGGATCCCGCCTAGCCCGGCGGGGGCGGCGGCCGCGGCTCAGGCCGGCGGCGGCTCGGTGGGCGGCCGGCGCACGACCGGCTCGCCGCCGCGCTTGCGGCGGTCCTTCATCGACTGCCAGCCCAGCACGCCGACGGCGACGAGCAGCGGCGCGACGTAGAGCAGGTTGATCAGCCAGTGGCCGGCGTGGGCGATCGGCTCGATCACGAGTTGGCGGCTGACAGGAGCCACAGGCCGAGGGAGGTGAAGGCGATCATCACGACGAGCATCCAGTATTGCGAGCGCGTGGCGACGCGGGTGTCGCCGTCGAAGGAGACGAGCGCGCGCTCGTGGGCGAGTACGAGGCCGGACACGTGGCCGATCACGAGCGCGGCGACCTGGACGTACCAGATCGACGTGGCGGAGATCCACGTGTAGTCGACGGTCGCGCTGCTCGTGCCGAACACGTCCGAGCCGTTGCCGAGCGGGTCGGAGACGAGGTAGGCGATGCGCTGTCCCTCGTAGGCCAGCAGCGAGAAGTAGTGCGCCACGACGTACGCGAGGCCGATCGGCACGAGCGAGTGCGCGAAGCGCGCCGCGAGCTCGGGTGCCGCGGCGCCGAGCGGATCGACCGTCTGCATCCCCATGATGCCCAGCCGGTACAGGCCGGCCACGATCAGCGTCACGACGACGAGGCCGATCGTGAACGCCAGCTCGAGCGCCGTGCTCTGGCCGAAGCCGATGTCGCGGAACAGGCTCGTCAGGTCGGGCGCGATGTTGCCCCAGGCGGGCCCGCCGGAGAAGCCGTCGAACGACGTCGTGCCGATGACGACGCACACGAGCGCGACCGTGCCCGGCACCATGTCGAGGGTCGTCAGGCCGGTCAGCGGCTTGCGCGCGAACAGCCCGGCGCGCGCCCAGCGCAGCGGGGCCATCCGCGCGATCAGGCCGAAGTACACGCCGAATCCGTCGCCGTAGCGGTTCCATGGCTCGATGCCGTACAGGCTCATCCCGACGAACTGGATCGCGACGTAGACGAGCGCGAGCACGGCGAGGTTGCTGGGGTCGCCGCGGCCGGAGTAGACGAGCTCGACCCATGCGAACGCCAGGATGCCGATCGCCGCCGGCCAGCGCCCCAGCCTCGCCGGATAGGCCATCGGCGCGGGCAGCCCGCCGCGGCTGACCTTCGCGGCGAGCCAGGCGATCGCGCGGGCGGCGGCGCGCCACGGGTTGAACGCCTTGAAGACGTCGCCGAAGAACAGGCTGACGATCGGGATCGCGACCCAGAAGAGCACGAAGATGGCCGGCGGCGCGAGGTTGTTCGTCGTCGTCTGCGAGCCGGC
>DASZDB010000198.1:0-2400 GCA_035942495.1 Solirubrobacteraceae bacterium | reverse complement strand
CCGGCCCGTCCTGCGCCCAGGCCAGGGTCGCGGCGGCGGCGCGCGCGATGTCGGCGCGCGCGCGCTCGGGCGGGCGGACCTGGGCGTGGAGGTTGGCGCACCACGGGCCGTCGTCGAGCGCGACGGCATGGCATACGCGGCGCTCGGGCCAGCGGCGCAGCATCACGCGGCGGTGCTCGATGATCGACGCGCCCGCGCCGCCGCGGCGCACGAGGATGACGTTCGCGCCGCCGCCGTTTGACTTGATGACGTCCGGCCACCGGCGCGCGACGAAGCGCCGCGCGACGAGCAGCGCGTTGCGCGAGGTCAGCGCCGTGCGATGGTCGGCGTCGCAGGCGCGCGCCAGCGCGGGCGCCCACCACGGCGGAACCTCCTGTAGGAGCGCGACGTCCCACTGCCAGCCCGCGAGCGCCGCGGCGAAGTCGGCCTGCAGATCGCGCCCGGCGGGGGGCTGCGCACGGCCGTGAAACAGGTTCCAGGTCAAGACCCGCATGGCGCTTTCGCACCATAGACTGGCCGGCTTGACGCGCCATCTGCTCACCGGCGGCGAGCTCGATCGCGACGAGCTCGTCGCACTGCTCGATCGCGCCGACGCCCTGAAGGCCGCGCCGCTGGCGTCGCGCGTGCTCGAGGGGCGCAGCATCGCGCTGATCTTCGAGAAGCACTCGACGCGCACGCGGCTGTCCTTCGAGGCGGGAATCTTCGAGCTCGGCGGCCAGCCGGTGGTGCTGCGCCGCGATGAGCTGCACCTCTCACGCGGCGAGTCGCTGGGCGACACCGCCCGCGTCCTCTCGCGCCACATGGCCGCGATCGGCGTGCGCACCGGGCCTGACGAGATGCTCGAGGAGCTCGCGGAGTTCGCGAGCGTGCCCGTGTTCAACATGCTCACCGGCGGCCATCACCCGTGCCAGGCGCTCGCGGACCTCATGACCCTGCGCGAGCAGTTCGGCCGCCTCGAGGGGCTGAAGATCGCCTACGTCGGCGACGGCAACAACGTCGCCCGCTCGCTGGCGCTGCTCGGCGCCATCGCCGGTGTCGAGGTCGCAATCGGCTCCCCGGCCCAGTACACGCTGACCGACGCATACGGCGCGACGCTGACGACGGACCCCGCGGAGGCGGTCGCGGGCGCGCACGCGGTGTACGCCGACGTCTGGGTGAGCATGGGCGACGAGGCGACCGCCGACGAGCGCCGCGCGGCGCTGGGCCCCTACCGCATCGACGACGCGCTGCTCGACCAGGCCGCGCCGGGCGCGATCGCGCTGCACTGCCTGCCGGCGCACCCCGGCGAGGAGATCACCGCCGAAGTGCTGTACGGCTCGCGCCAGCGCATCTGGGATCAGGCGGAGAACCGCCGCCACGCGCAGAAGGCCCTGCTGGAGCTGCTCGTTCGGTAGCGTCCGCAGCGGAGTTCGGATCGACGAGGGAGGACGTCTGATGGCGCAGCCCAGGAAGCCGCAGTCGTCCGGCCGCAAGCCGGCCGCGCGCAGGCCCGCGGCACGCAAGGCGGCAGCGTCCAGCACCGGCCGTAAGCCCGCGGCGGCCGGTCGGGGAGCGCGTGCGAAGAAGCCCGCCGCGCGCTCGGCGGCCGGCGACCCGCCGCGCACCGCCACCGACGAGCGCCGCGAGGACCAGCTGATGGCGGCGGTCGCGTCGCTGCGCGAGGTGCTCTCCAAGGGCGTCGTGATCACCGCCGAGCGGCTGCAGGAGACGATCGACGAGACCGTCAAGCGCGGCCGCATGACGCGCCAGGACGCGGAGGAGCTCGTCGGCAACCTCGTCGAGATCGGCCGTCGCCAGACGCAGGACGCGCTGGCTGAGGTCGAGAGCCTGATCGGCCGCTCGGCGACGCAGACGCGCCGCATGACGCGCTCGCGCGCGAAGAGCGTCGGCGCGGCGGCCCGCCGCGCGCCGGGTACCGATCGCGCGCTGCGCACGGTCGACCGTGTGCGCCGCGCCGCCGGCCTCGGGCAGTCGTTTCCGATCATCGGCTACGAGGACCTGACGACGGCGCAGGTCAAGGAGCGCCTTGCCGAGCTCGACGACGCCGAGCTGCGCAAGGTCCGCGACCACGAACGGCGCAACGCCAACCGCAAGTCGGTGCTGACGGCGATCGAGAAGCGCCTGCCGTAGGGACCCGTGCCGGCGTGGGCGGCCTTTGGCGCTTTGCGGGCGCCATGCACCCCAAACTCGCCATCCACGGGGCGGGCAGCCGTGCCGGGGTCGGCCTTTGGCGCTTTGGGGGTGCCATCCACCCCAAACTCGCCACGACCGCGCCGGTCCCGGCCCACTCGCCGGCGCCCATGCGGCTCACGCGCTCTCAGAGATGTCGTCCCCCGACAGCCAGTTACGCGGCGCGACCGCGCACCGACCGGGGTCCCCACCGGGCCACCTATCCTGGGT
>DASZDB010000197.1:0-4513 GCA_035942495.1 Solirubrobacteraceae bacterium | reverse complement strand
GCCTGGCGCGACGCCGCGCCGCTCGTGGCGCTGGCCGCGAGCGGGCCGCTGCTGTGGGCGCTGCACGACCTGCTGCTGACCGGCGACGCGCTGCACTCGCTGACCGGCACGCGCGCCAACGCCGCGCTGCTCGGTCGCGTGACGGGCATCGAGAACGTGCCCGAGACGGTGCCGCGACGGATCGGCGAGATCCTGCGCGAGCCCGTGCTGCTCGCGGCCGCCGGCGGCGGCCTGCTCGCGCTCGCATGGCGGCGCGACCGCAGCGTGCGCCTCGGCGCCGCCGCCGGCCTGCTCGCGCTCGCCGCGTTCTGCGTGCTGGCGGCGGCCGGGCTGCCGATCATCACCCGCTACCTGCTGCTGATCGGCACGCTGCTGGCCATCTTCGCGGGCGCCGGCGCGTTCGGCTGGCTTGACCTGCTGCCCGGCCGCGAGCGCACGTGGTGGGCGCGCTTCGCGCTGCTCGCACTCGTCGCACTGCTCGTGTTCATCCCCGACCAGGCGCGCCGGATCGACCGACTCGCCGACGCGCTGGCCACGCAGGAGGGCATTCAGACCGCGCTCGGCGACCTCGCCGACGCCGAGCGGCTCCCCGCGCCGATCGCGGTGCCCAACCGACGCCCGATCCCGCTGCTGGCGCTGTGGCTGAAGGTCGACCCGCGCGCGATCGCCAACGCGCAGACCGGCCTGCCGGAGCGCGGCAGCTACCTCGTGCCGGCGACGGCCCAGGTCGCGCGCGACTACATCCTCGACAGGCGCGATCGCGACCGGCTGATCGCGCAGCCGCGGCCGGGATTCGCGCTGCGCGAGGAGAACGCGGCGTGGCGTCTCTACGAGCGCGCGGGCGCGATCCGGCCGCGGGCCGCAGAACGCGGTTCGGCGCCATGAGCACCGCAGAGATTGGCGATCTGCGCAGTCCGGGTCGATAATCGACGCGCCCGTGCGGTCCGTGTGTCTTGTCATCGTCGTCCTCGCCGCGCTGCTCACGCACGCCGCGGCGGTGCCTGCAGCGCCGCCTGCGCCGCAGCCGCAGGCGCGGATCATCGGCGGCACGGATGCGAATCCCGGCGCCTGGCCCGCCCACGTCTATGTCACGTGGAGGATCGGAAGCACGACGCACCACTGCGGCGGCACGCTCGTCAGCGCGCGGTGGGTGTTGACGGCGGGGCACTGCGTCACCACTGGGACCGACGAGGTGCCGGTGGCCGCGTTTCAGAAGCTGCGCATGAACACGGTCGATCGCAACAGCGGCGGCTTCGAGGCCACCGTCGACGACGTCATCCGCCATCCGAGCTTCAGCGACCCGCCCGGCCCGAGCGGCGTGCCCACCTACGATCTTGCGCTGCTGCACCTTGCCGAGCTCGGACCCGTCGAGCCGATGCCGATGATCCGCAGCGACGGCGCCGACGCGAGCTCCTGGACTCCGGGCACCGCCGCGACGATCGTCGGCTGGGGCTTCACGCAGAACGGCGGTTCGATCACCGACGAGCTGCAGCAGGCGCAGGTCCCGATCGTCAGCGACGCAGCGTGCGCGCAGCCCGCCGCATGGGGCGCGCTCTTCGTGGCGTCGACGATGCTCTGCGCCGGTGGGTCGACCACCGACAGTTGCGCCGGCGACTCGGGCGGGCCGCTGATGGTGCCGCGCCTGGGTGTGTTCACGCTGGTCGGCATCACGTCGTGGGGATCTGAGCCCTGTGCGGAGCCCGGCGTCCCCGGCGTATACGCACGCCTCGGCGATCCGGCGATCAACGCCTGGGTGCAGAGCCACGTCCCGACGATCGCCTTCACGACCAGTCCAGCCGCGCCCGTGGCCGGCGTGCCCGTCACGTTCACCGCCGCACCCGGTCCCGCCGGCGGGACGCCATCCGTCTCCTGGGACACGGACGGCGACGGCGCCTTCGACGCGAGCGGACCCAGCGCGAGCAGCGTGTTCCCGGCCGCGGGCACCTACAACGTCGGGGTGCGCGCGGACTATCCCGCAGTGCTCGATCGCTCCGCGATCAGGCGCGACGCCGTTGCGGTGGCCGAGCCGCCGCCGCCACCGCCGCCCCCACCGCCGCCGCCACCAGCGCCGCCGCCGCCACCGCCGTTCGCGGCCAAGCTCGAGGTGGCGCGGGCGAGCGTGTCACGGGCGACGCGGCGGCTCAGCGTGCTCGCGCCCATCACCGGGCGGGCCTCCGGTCAGGTTGAGGCCGCGTTCCAGGGCGCCGGCCGGACCGAGCGCTTCGGTGCCACGGTCGACGCGAGCCGGCGGCGCGTGCGCATCAACCGCCGCATCCCCGCGGCGCAGGCAAACCTCGGCACCGGCATCCTGACGCTCACCTACGCCGGCGACAGCGACACGCAGCCGCAGGAGGTGCGCCTGCGCGCCGCCGCACGGCCCGCCGCGCTCGACGCGTCGCGCCCGCGGATCGTGGCCGGTCGCCTGACCGCCAGCGGCAACATCAGCCGCATCGCGCGAGGCGTCGTGCGCCTGCAGCTGGTCTTCGAGCCGGCCGACGGCGAGACGCGGACGGTGGAGCGCACCGCGCCGATCAGCAACGGCCGCTATCGCTTCAGCGCGCCGCTGCCCGCTGACGTCCGCAGCGGGATCGCGCAGCGGCGTGGCGTCGTGCACTCGTACACGCTGTTCACGGGCTACCTTCCCGCTCGGATCCGCGGCGAGATGCGCTCCTTCGAGGTGCTCGGCCCGCGCTGACGGTCGACGACGCACGGGCCACGTTCACGTGATCGCCCCGTCGCGCCGATAATCCCTCCGCCTTGCGACTGCGCCGTCTCATCATCCTCGCCCTCGCGGTGCTGCTGGTCGGCGCCCCGGCGGTTGCGGCCGCGACGCCGCAGGCGCGCATCGTCAACGGGGTCGACGCGGCGCCCGGCGCCTGGCCGGCGCAGGTGTCGGTACGGGTCGACGCCGGCGGCGGAGCGACGGGCGACTGCGGCGGAACCCTCGTCAGCGCCCGCTGGGTCCTGACCGCGGCCCATTGCGTTCACAACGCCAGCCACGTCATCTATCCGCCGAGCGCCTTCCTGCCGGTGCGCATCGGCAGCATCAGCCGCTTCACGGGCGGGACCGTGGCCACGGTCGACAGAGTCGAGCGCCACCCCAACTTCAGCGAGCCGACCGACGGCGTGCCGAGCTTCGACCTCGCGCTGCTGCACCTGACCGCGAAGGTGCCCGTCAACGCGTCGCCGATGATCGGCAGCGACGCGGCACAGGCGACGTTCTGGAGCCCGGGAACCACAGCGACGGTGGTTGGCTGGGGCTACACCGAACCGACCGGAAACGACTCCGACAGCCAGCTGCAGCAGGGCCAGGTCCCGATCGTGAGCGACAGCAACTGTGCGCAGCCCGCCGACTGGGGCACGCTGTTCAACGCGGCCACCATGGTCTGCGCCGGCCGCCTGCAGGTCGACACGTGCTCAGGAGACTCCGGCGGGCCGCTCATGGTGGCGCGGTTCGGCGTCTTCACGCTCGTCGGCGTCACCTCCTGGGGATCGTCTCCCTGCGCCGAGGTTGGGACGTCGGGTGTCTACGCGCGCCTCGGCGCGCCTGCGCTCGGCGACTGGGTGAGAAGCCTCGTCCCGAGCATCGCGTTCACGACGTCGCCGGCCGCCCCGCGACCCGGCGCGAGCGTCACGTTCACCGCGGCGCCGGCGCCGGCGGGCGGGACGCCCTCGGTCGTGTGGGACACCGACGGCGACGAAGTCTTCGACGACGGCGCCGGGCCGAGCGTCAGCAAGGTCTTCCCGGCGGCCGGGACCTACAGCATCGCCGCGCGAGCCGACTACGCCGGCGCTCCGGGCGATCCGGGCGACCGCTCCGCGATCGCCCGCGAGGCTGTGAGCGTGACCGTCGAGCCGTCTCCGCCGCCGCCACCACCACCGGCAACGCCGCCGCCACCGGCAACGCCACCGCCGGCAACGTCACCACCCCCACCGCCACCGACGGCCGCCGAGCGGTTCACCAACGGCGTTGCGGGCGTGCGGTCGACGATGAAGCTCGCGACGCTGCGCACGGCCGGCGTGCGGGTGCGCTTTCAGTGCGCGCGCGCGTGCACGATGAGCGGCAGGCTGACCCTCGGGCCCGTCGCCGCTCGGCGCTTCGGGCTGGGCGGCGCGGGCAGGTCGGTCACGATCGGCCGCGCCACGAAGCGACTGGCCGCGGCCGGCGACGGCACGCTCAGGCTGAAGCTCACGGCGCGGGCCCAGCGCGCGCTGCGCAACCGCGCGCGCGCCACGATCTCGGTGAGCACGACGCTCACGGCCGGCGGCGACAAGCTGCCGGGCAAGCACCCGGTCTCCGTGCGCCGCTGACCATGCGCGCCGCACGGGACGGGCGAAAGAGCGGACCGTGCACCCTCCTCCGAGACACGGTCTCCGGGCGCCTTCACCTGCGATGGCTCCGGACGGGCACTCCCGCTGCGCATGACGGTTACCGCTTAAGGCTGCTTCCTTCCGGACCTGACCTGATTCACGGGCCGACACCGCGCGGGACCCGGCCATCAGCACCACCACA
>DASZDB010000196.1:0-1730 GCA_035942495.1 Solirubrobacteraceae bacterium | reverse complement strand
GAGCTCGGCGACTTCATCGACGCGCCCGTGGCGACGTACTCCTCGGGCATGTTCCTGCGCCTCGGCTTCTCGATCGCCGCCCACCTCGATGCCGACGTGCTGCTCATCGACGAGGTGCTCGCGGTCGGCGACGAGGCCTTCCAGCGCAAGTGCGAGACGCGCATCGCGGAGCAGATCGCCGCCGGCGCGACGCTCGTGCTCGTGTCGCATGATCCCGCGCTGATCGAGCGCACGTGCGAGCGCGTGATCGTGCTCGACGGCGGCGAGAAGGTCTTCGACGGGCCGGTCGGTGAGGGGATGCCGTTCTACCACCGGCTCATGGGCACCGCCGACGCGGTGTCGTCACCCGTGCCCAGCGAGCCCTCAGGCGAGCGCGTATGAAGCCCGAGGACGCGCTGCCGGCCGCGCGCGCCGCGGCGGCCGAGCGCGACGACACGCTGCCGCCCGGCATGTCGATCGAGCCGACGGAGCGCGTCTCGATCGAGCAGCTCATGGAGTGGGCGAACATCGAGCCCGACGTCGACCTCATGCGCTCCACGCGCAAGCTCGGCGCCCCGATCACGTGGGCCAAGCGCCAGCTCATCCACGTGCTGCGCCAGTACCTCAGCGAGCTGCAGTCCCAGCAGACGCGCTTCAACCTCAATCTCCTGATCCGCGTCGCCGAGCTCGAGGATCGCGTCGCGCGCCTCGAGGAGCGCGCGCCGGACGCTCGCGTGCCTGACGGCCCACCATCGAAGCGTTGAACGTCCACCAGGTCCTCAGCGGCGCGGGGCCGTACGACGCCGTCACGATGCAGGCACTCGCGTTCCGCGATCGCTTCCGCGCGTGGGGCTGGGGCGGCAGCGACGTCGCGGCGGAGATCGACCCCCGCATCGGCGACCGGATCAGCCCGCTGCGCTCGCTCGACGCGCGCGAAACCGACGTGCTGCTCGTCCACTACTCCGCCTACGCACCCAAGCTGCGCCGCGTGCTCGAGATGCCGCAGCGAACGCTGCTCATCTCGCACAACATCACCCCCGCGCGCTGGTTCTGGGACCACGACCCGCAGGCGGGCGTCGTCTGCGCGCTGGGGCGCAAGCAGCTGCCGCAGTTCGCCGCCGCGGCGGACGTCGCCGCCGGTGTGTCGCTGTACAACGCGCGCGAGTTCGGCTCGGACGTCGTCATCCCGATCCTCTTCGACCCGGCGCGGCTGGGGGATCCGCGGCCCGCCGCGCAGCCCGACCCGGACGGGCCGCCGACGATCCTCTTCGTCGGGCGGCTCGCGCCGCACAAGCGCCAGGACGCGGTGATCCGCGCATTCGAGCTCTACCGCCGCCGCCACGCGCCCGACGCGCGCCTCGTGCTGGTCGGGGCGCCGATCAACTGGGCCTACGACGCCGCGATGCGCGCGCTCGCCGAGGAGCTCTCGCCGGGGCACGTCACGATCGAGTCGGGGCTCACGCCCGAGCAGCTCGCCGCACGCTGGCGCTCGGCGCACGCCTTTCTGTGCCTGTCCGAGCACGAGGGCTTCTGCATCCCGCTGCTGGAGGCCTTCCACTTCGGCGTGCCGGTCATCGCGCGGGCGATCGGGGGCGTGCCCGAGGTCGCCGGCGACGCGGCACTGCTGCTCGCAGACGACGACGACGAGAGCGTCGCCGCCGAGCTGCTGGCGCTCGCCGTCGGCGACCGTGAGCTGCGCACGGCGCTGCGCGAGCGCGGCGCGGCCAGGGTCGCCGCGTACGCCCCCGAGC
>DASZDB010000195.1:0-1529 GCA_035942495.1 Solirubrobacteraceae bacterium | reverse complement strand
AGCTCCACTCTCGGATGTCGACGAAGCGGCCCTCGATCGCCGCGGCGGCGGCCATCTGCGGCGAGACGAGGTGCGTGCGTCCGCCGCGGCCCTGACGGCCCTCGAAGTTGCGGTTGGAGGTCGAGGCGCAGCGCTCGCCGGGCTCGAGCGTGTCGGGGTTCATGCCCAGGCACATCGAGCAGCCCGCGCCGCGCCAGTCGAAGCCGGCGGCGCGGAAGATCTCGTCGAGGCCCTCGCGCTCGGCCTGCGCCTTGACCTGCGCCGAGCCCGGCACGACCATCGCGCTCACGCTCGAGGCCACCGTCTTGCCCTTCACGACCTCGGCCGCGACGCGCAGGTCGCCGATCCGGCTGTTCGTGCACGAGCCGATGAACACGCGGTCCAGCGCGATCTCGCGGATCGGAGTGCCGGCCTCGAGGCCCATGTAGGTCAGCGCACGCTCGTGGCCCTCGGTCGATGGCTGCGGAACCGCCTCGGCGACGCCCGCGACCATGTCGGGCGCCGTGCCCCAGGTCACCTGCGGGCTGATCGCCGACGCGTCGACGGTGATCTCGCGGTCGAACCTCGCCCCCTCGTCGGTGCGCAGCTCATGCCACTCGTCCGGGATCGCGATCCCGGCGTGCTCGGCCACCCACGCGAACGTCGTCTCGTCGGGCGCGATCATGCCCGCGCGGCCGCCACCCTCGATCGTCATGTTGCAGACGGTCATGCGGCCCTCCATCGAGAGCGCCTCGATCGCCGGGCCGGCGAACTCGACGACGTGTCCCGCCGCGCCGTCCGTGCCCATCTGGCCGATCGTCGCGAGGATGAGGTCCTTGGCGGTGACGCCGAACCCCAGCTCGCCGGTGTAGTTGATCCGCATCGAGCGCGGCTTGGGCGCGACGAGGCACTGCGTCGCGAGGACGTGCTCGACCTCGCTCGTGCCGATCCCGAAGGCGAGCGCACCGAAGGCGCCGTGCGTGGCCGTGTGGCTGTCGCCGCAGACGATCGTCATGCCGGGCTGGGTGACGCCGAGCTCGGGGCCGATGACGTGGACGATGCCCTGGCGCTCGGAGCCCAGCGAGTAGACGGGGATCCCGAACTCCTCGCAGTTTCGCTCGAGCGTCTGGACCTGCACGCGGCTGAGCTGGTCCTTGATGAGGGCGACCGTCGGGGTGCCGTCGGTCGGGACGTTGTGATCGGCCGTCGCGAGCGTGCGGTCCGGGCGGCGGACCGTGCGACCGGCTAGCCGCAACCCGTCGAAGGCCTGCGGGCTGGTGACCTCGTGGACGAGGTGCAGGTCGATCCACAGCAGGCCCGGCGCGACCTCGTGGGCGGCCCAGATCTTGTCGAACAGCGTGGTCGGTGCGGGTGTTCCAGGCATGCGGATGTCAGCTCCTGCGTAGGCCGGCGGAGACGACCGCGAGCAGGATCGCCTCGTCGTCGGCGGGGTTCTCGAAGTGGTGGGGCAGGTCGGCGTCGAACGTCACGCAGTCGCCCTCGGCGAGCTCGTGGCGCTCGCCGTCGATGCGCAGCACGACGCGGCCGGA
>DASZDB010000194.1:0-2677 GCA_035942495.1 Solirubrobacteraceae bacterium | reverse complement strand
AGGTTCGGATCTGGCACCTCGTCGTCATCGGCGTGCTGTTCGGGACGGCCGAGGCGTTCTACCGGCCCGCCGCCACCGGGCTGCTGCCCCAGACCGTGCCCGAGCAGGAGATCCAGGAGGCCAGCGCCGTGACCGGGATGTTCCAGAACATCGCCGAGTTCGCGGGGCCGGCGCTCGCCACGCTGCTCGTGCTCGGCTTCAGCCCGGCCGCGGCATTCGCGATCGACGCGGCGACGTTCCTCGTCAGCGCCGCGCTGCTCGTGCGCGTGCGCCCGCGCGACCGTGGCGCGCCCTCGCCTGTCGCGACCGCGCCCTCGGTCTGGGGCGACGTGCGGGAGGGCTTCCACGAGGTCCGCTCGCGGTCATGGGTCTGGGCCACGCTCGCGTCTTTCTGCGTCGCGCTGTTCGTCGCGCTCGCGCCGCTGTTCGTCCTCGGCCCGATCGTCGCGCGCGAGCAGTACGGCGACCTCGCGGTGTTCGGCTACGTGTTTGCGGCATTCGGCGGCGGGACGATCATCGGCTCGCTCGCCGCGATCCGCTGGCGGCCGCGCTACCCGATGCGCCAGGGAATGACCTTCGTCCTCATCTGGCCGGTGGCGATCGCGCTCTACGCCGCCGGCACACCGCTCGCGCTCGTCGTGCCGGCGATGGTGCTCGCCGGCAGCTTCATCGCGCTGTTCGAGGTCTGGTGGCTGACGGCGCTCGCGGAGCGCATCCCGCCCGACAAGCTCTCGCGCGTTACGTCCTACGACTGGGCGGTCTCGCTCGGGCTCGTCCCGCTCGGCTACGTGCTGGCGGGACCGGCCGCGGATGCGTTCGGCGCGACCGAGGTGCTGCTCGGCGGCTCGCTCATCGCCTTCGTGGCGTTCGCGCTCGGGCTGCTGCCGCGCGGGACGCGGATGCTCGAGCGCCTCGACGCGCCGCCCGACGCGCCGGTGCCCCTCGGGCTGGCGGCGACCGAGCGGCACGTGCCGGTGGCCTGAGCCGCCGCGGCGCTACGCGGTCGCCGCGCGCTTCTTGCCGCGTTCGACGCGGCGCTGCTCGCGCACGCGCTGCAGGACACCCTTGCGCCCGAGCGTCTCCAGGCCCGAGTGCAGGACCCGGATCTCGCCGAAGATCTCCTCCGCGACCGCCATCTGCTGGTCTCGCGACGGGGTCTCGACGGCTTCGAACTGGATCGGGTCGCCGTACTGCACGGTGACCTTCGGAAACTCGCCCTTGCGCCAGTTGCGCACCTTCGCGGAGCCGTGGATCGCGACCGGCACGATCGGCGCGCCGCTCTCCAGCGCCAGCCGGCCGATGCCGGGCTTGGGCCGGTCGGCGAGCTTGCCGTCGCGCGAGCGCGTGCCCTCGCAGTACATCGCCACGGCGCCGCCCCGCTCGAGGATCGCGCGTGCCGTGATGAACGCCTCCTCGTCGCGGTGGCCGCGCCGCAGCGGGAAGACGCCGCCGTGCGAGTAGACCCACTGCAGCGGCGGCTGGAAGAGCTGCGACTTCGCCATGAACTGCACCTTGCGGCGGATGAACGCGCCGAGGAAGAAGTGGTCCATGAACGAGCCGTGGTTGGGCGCGAGGATCACCGGCCCGCTCTGCGGGACCTTGTCGCTGGAGATCGTGCGGGCGCGGAAGAACGCCAGCGCCCACAGGCCCGTGAGGACGCGGACGACCTCGTGGACGAAGTCCGGCTCCTTCGTGCGCGCGCGCTCGTGGAAGGCGTCGAAGCACTCGGCCGGACGCTCGTCCTTGCCACCGCTGCCCATCGCCGCGAGCTGCTCGCTGCGCTTCATCCTCGCCATGTCGTCACCTCTCGCCTCGAGCCCATCCCCCTGCACGTTCTACGGCGCGCCGCCAGTCTGAGATCAGCGTGTCGCGTTCATCCTCGTTCATACCCGGTTCGTAGCGCGCGCGCTCGCCGTCGCGCGAAGCGACGTCGTCCTGCGTCCAGGCGCCGACCGCGACGCCCGCCAGCAGCGCCGCGCCGAGCGCCGTCGTCTCGGCCAGCTCGGCGACCGCGATCGGGACGCCGAGCACGTCGGCCTGAAACTGCATGAGCCACCGGTTGGCGGTCGCGCCGCCGTCGGCGCGCAGCTCCTCGAGCTCGCGGCCCGAGGCGGCCTCCATCGCCTGCACCGCATCGACCGCCTGAAACGCGATCGCCTCCAGCGTCGCGCGAACGATGTGCGCGCGGGTGCTGCCGCGCGTCAGTCCGACGATCGTGCCGCGCGCGTACGGATCCCAGTGCGGCGAGCCGAGACCGGTCAGGGCGGGCACGAAGTAGACGCCGTCGTTGGAGTCCAGCGAGCCCGCGAGCTCCTCGGTCTCCGCCGCCGCCTCGATGATCCCGAGCCCGTCGCGCAGCCACTGCACGCCCGCGCCCGTCACGAAGATCGCCGCCTCGAGCGCGTAGATCGTGCGCTCGCCGATCCCCCAGGCGACGGTGGACAACAGGCCGGCGGGCGCGGTCGGCACCTTCTCGCCGGAGTTCATGAGCACGAAGGAGCCGGTCCCGTACGTGTTCTTGCCCAGGCCCGGCTCGAGGCAGCCCTGGCCGTAGAGCGCGGCCTGCTGGTCGCCGGCGATCCCGCTCACGGGCACGCCGTCGTGGCCCGCGCCGAGCGCGCCGTCGCGCAGCGTCCCGAACTCGCCGATGCTCGGCAGCACCTCGGGCAGCGCGACC
>DASZDB010000193.1:0-2570 GCA_035942495.1 Solirubrobacteraceae bacterium | reverse complement strand
GTACAGGACGGCGCTGATGAGCCCCATGAACAGCGCGCCGCCGAGCTGGCCGGCGAGCAGGGCGGCGCCCGACAGCGGCGTCATTGCCAGGCGGTCCAGGAAGCCGCCCTCGATGTCGCGGGCGAGGTCCTGGCCGCCGTTGAGCGCGGCGAACAGCGCGCCCTGCATGAACGGGATCGCCAGCGCGAAGTCGAGATAGCTGTCGGAGGGGAAGCCGGGCAGGGCCGTCGCCGCGTCGAGGCCCGAGGCGTTGACGGCCAGCAGGATGAGCGGAAAGAGGATCGGAAAGACCATCTGCGCCGGGTTGCGCAGGATTCGCTTGATCGCGCGGCCGGCGAGCAGGCCGACCTGCGCGGGCATCGCGCTGTGCGCGAGCGCCGTCACGCCGCGGCCCGCTCGCGGTCGGGCGGCGCGACGGCCTCGGCGCCGCCGTCCGCCGCCCCCTCGAGGCTGCGCCCGGTCTTCGCGAGGAACACGTCGTCGAGCGTCGGCTCGTGCAGCGCGAGGTTGGCGACGGCGATGTCGGCGTGGTCGAGCGCGCGGACGATGTCGGCGAGCTGGTCGGCGCCCGAGTCCAGCCGGACGGCGACCGAGCCCTGCCGGCGGGCGGCGACCGGCTCGCCGAACGGCTTGAGCGCGGCCGCCGCGGCCGCGCACTCGTCCGCGTCGCGCGGCACGAGCTCGACCGTCGGCTTGGCGACCTGCGCCTTGAGCTGCGCGGGCGTGCCCTCGGCGACGATCGTGCCGCGGTCGATGATCCCGACGCGGTCGGCGAGGACGTCGGCCTCCTCGAGGTACTGGGTGGTCAGAAAGACGGTGGTGCCCTCCTCGCGGGCGAGGCGCTCGACCTCGTCCCACAGCGCGGTGCGCGACTGCACGTCGAGGCCGGTGGTCGGCTCGTCGAGAAAGAGGATCCGCGGGTTGTGCAGCAGCGCGAGCGCGAGGTCGAGGCGTCGCTTCATGCCGCCCGAGTAGGTCTTCGAGCGGCGGTCGGCGGCGTCGGAGAGGCCGACGCGCTCGAGCAGCTCGTCGCCGCGCCTCGTGCGCTCGGCGCGCGGGATGCCCTGCAGGCCGCCCTGCAGGCGCATGTGCTCGCGGCCGGTCAGCATCGGATCGAGCGCGACGTCCTGCAGCGCGACGCCGATCGAGGCGCGTACCTTCGCGCCCTCCTTGGCCACGTCGAAGCCGGCGACGGTGGCGCGGCCGGCGCTCGGCGGCAGCAGCGTCGTGAGGACCTTGACCGTCGTCGACTTGCCCGCGCCGTTCGGTCCGAGGAACCCGTAGATCTCCCCTGCGGCGACGTGCAGGTCGATGCCGTCGACGGCGCGTACGCCGCCCTTGAACTCGCGGACGAGCCCTTCCACCTCGATGCCACGCTCTTCGGTCATGCGGCGCATCCTACGCGCGGCTAGTTGAGGTTGTCAACCATCGACCCTATGTAGTATTGTGTTGGTCAATGACCTCGTCGGTCAAGCATCCCGCGGCGGTTCAGGAGGCCTGGTCGCTCGTCGGCAAGCTCTTCTGGCAGATGCGGCCGCGGATGCTCGGCGTGGCGGGCGAGCTCGGCCTGACGCCGCCGCAGATGTTCGCGCTGCGCGCGCTGGACCCCGAGCAGCCGGTGCCGATGCGCGAGCTCGCCGCGCAACTGCATTGCGACAGCTCGAACGTCACGGGGCTCGTCGACGGGTTGGAGGCGCACGGGCTCGTGGAGCGCCGTTCGGCTGAGCACGACCGGCGCGTGCGGATGCTCGTCGTGACCGAGCGCGGCGCGCAGGTGCGCCGGCGCATCGACGAGGTCGTCGAAGCGGTGCCGCCGGCGCTGGCTTCTTTGAGTGCCGAGGATCAGCGGACGTTGCGGGACATCCTGCGGCGGGCGCTGGGTTGATTCCGTTGCCGGCTGGGGTGCTCGGCCGGCCGAGCTGGGCAAGAACTGCATCACTGACGGTGTGGGTCGGCGAGGGTGGTGGCGTTCGGGCCAGGGCCCACGTTCTTCGGGCTGGGCGCTTTTTGCATGTGTGGCATGCATAAGTCGACCAGGCTTCGCCAACCCGGCGCGAACTGCCCCGCCGACCGGACTCACCCTCTCAAAGCCGCCGTTGACGGACGCCGGCGGAGGGGCTTTGTCGGTCTATTCATGTGGGACATGAACAACCCGACATGCTGCCGTTCCGCGCCCGCCTCCCTACGCCGCGATTCGCGTCAGCGCCCGAACCGCCTCGGTGGGATCGCTCAGCTCGGTGGCCCCACGCGAGGCGAGCTCGAGGTCGGCGAGCACCTCGATCGTCCGGCGGAGGCGGCCGACGTCCGAGCGCCGCGCCTCGGCGATGCGCCGGTCCAGCGCCCACGGGCTGCCCTTCATCGACGCCTTGATCTGCTGCGGGTTCTCGCCGGCCTCGAGACGCTGGGCGATCGACAGCACCTCGCGCACCCGGCGGGCCAGCAGCGGCACGAGGCGCGCGAGCGACTCGCCCTGCGCGGCGAGCTCGAGGTACGCGCGCATCGTCGCCGCGTCGTCGCCGGCAACGAGCGTGTCGACGAGGCCCCAGACCTGATGCTCGGCGGAGTGCGCC
>DASZDB010000192.1:0-3083 GCA_035942495.1 Solirubrobacteraceae bacterium | reverse complement strand
CCGACGAGGACCCGACCGAACGCGTCGCCCGGGGCCTGCGGACCGGCCACCTGCACCTGCACGTGGGCAACCTCGAGCAGGCCCTCGCCTTCTACCGCGACGTGCTCGGCTTCGAGGGCATGGCCGACCTCGGCAACGCGGCGTTCGTGTCGGCCGGCGGCTACCACCACCACCTCGGCGTGAACATCTGGCTGGGGCGCGACGTCAGGCCGCGGCCGCCGCGCACCGCGGGCCTGCGCGAGTGGACGGTGCTGCTGGCGTCACGCGAGGAGGTGGCCGCGGTGCGCGCCCGCGTCGCCGCCGCGGGCCTGGACGCGCGTGCGCCCCGCGGTGGCTTCCACGTCCGCGCCCCGTGGGAGACCGCGGTGGCGTTCAGGGTCGGTTGACGCGCGGCAGCGCGGGGCCATCACCATGCGGGCGGAGGGACTTGAACCCCCAAGGCTTGCGCCACCGGCACCTAAAGCCGGCGTGTCTACCAATTCCACCACGCCCGCGAGCGGGTCCTCCTCGCCGCCGCTGATTGTATGTTGGCCACGGTGGCCGAGGGCAACCGCATCATCGAGCACCCCAACCGCGACAAGCCCGAATCCCAGGCCACGCGCGCACTCGTCGTCGGCCTGTTGCTCATCAGCGCTGTCGTCCTCACGATCGCGACCATCGGCGGCTGGGAGAAGATCCAGGGGGCCAAGCCGCTGCACGTCGCCTACATCCTCATCTACCTCGTGCTGGCGTTCTTCATCGCGCGCTGGCGCAGCGGCCTGCTGCCGGTGGCGGCGTCCTTCGCGATCATCCTGGGGATCTTCTGCGCGATCAGCGGTGCGCAGTGGTTCGACCGCGACAGCGACGGCTTCGACGATCCGCTGCTCAGCGCGACGATCATCGGCGTCCTCACGCTCGTGCTCGTCCCGCTGCAGCTCCTGCTCATCGCCGCTGCCGCCCGCGGGTTCTCGCAGAAATGGAGCGTCGAGGTCGAGCGCAGGACCGGCGGCGCGCAGCCGTACGTGGCCCAGGCCCGCTGACCGTACAATCGCCACCGTCGCCCGGGTGCTGGAACTGGAATACAGGATCGGCTCAAAACCGATTGCCCGTGAGGGATTGTGGGTTCGAATCCCACCCCGGGTATCGCCGTTCGAGCTCGGACGCTGCTCGACTCCAGCAGGACCCCGGGCTTCGATGCTCAGCTCACGGCAGCAGCGTGATCGTGGTCTGCGAGGCCGCGTTGTCGTTGGGTGGGTCGACGGTGGTGAACGTTCCCTCGGCGCCCGTGTAGGCGCGTGTGCCGCCGTGATCGCGCCGGGTGTTGTTCGCGGTGCTGAGCCTGGCGCTCGCGTACAGGTCTCCGTCGGACAGGGCGAACACGCCTGCGCGGACGCCGCGGGCGCTGCGTCCCGCCTCGTCAAGGTGCATTCGGAGTAGTGCGCAGTGATCAGCGGCTTCGTAGCCCTGCGGCAACGCCCGCGCCGCGCGTCGCTTACAACTTCGTGACGGCAGCCCGCGGGGGACGCGCGCCCGCAGCGGTCGATCGGCGGCCGACCGGCCGCACGGACTGCACCCGTCTGCTTGCAGACCATCGCCGCACGGCCGTGACTGCATCCAACGCGAGCACGCCGGCCAGCGCCACGAACGTGGCCAACATCAACGCGTACATCAACACCGACAAGGTCATGAGGGCTCCTCTCGCAGACGGACTCAGGTTGGTCCTACCCGCGAACGTGAAACCACGATGAGAGCCGCGAGATCCCGCGGGTTCGTGGCGAAAAACCCCTTCGCATGGCGGGAAAGGACGCCCCTCCGCCGGCGCACAGCGGCGACGCCATGCCCGCCGGCCGACGCTCCTACGTCACCAGCGCGGTGAGCTCCTCGAGCAACCCCGCCGGCGCCACCACGACGCCACCCGGCAGCCCGCCGTCGGCCGCCAGCTCAGCCGTCGACAACCCCGCCTGCTCGCACAGCAGCACGCCGGCCGCGATGTCCCAGATCTGCACGCCGCGCTCGTAGAACGCGTCGAAGCGGCCGGCGGCGGTCCACGCCAGATCCAAGGCGGCGCTGCCCATTCGCCGCACGTCGCGCACGCGCGGCAGCAGCCGCGCGACCACCTGGGCCTGCGCGTCGCGCACGCCGGCGTCATACGCGAAGCCGGTGCCGATCAGGGCGGGCGCGAGCTCGGCCTGCTCGGATCCGCGCACCGCGACGCCGTTCATCGTCGGCAGCCCGCCGCCGCGCGCACCCGCGAAGAGCTCCTCACGCACCGGGTCATACACGACGCCCACCACACCCCCGTCGGCGTCATGCGCCGCGACGCTGACGCACCACTGCGGTACGCCGAAAAGGAAGTTCACGGTGCCGTCCAACGGGTCGACGATCCAGCGCAGGCCCGCGCCCTCCTGCGTCTCGCCGCCCTCCTCCCCGAGGATCGCGTCGTCCGGCCGGTGCGCGGTGATGATGTCGCGGATCGCTCGCTCGGCGGCGAGGTCGGCCTCCGACACGAGATCCGTCGGTGTCGACTTCGAGCCGGTCGCCTGCTCTCCCCCCGCGTCGAAGCGCTCGCGCAGCAGCTCGCCAGCGGCGCGCGCGGCCTGTTCGGCGAGCGCCAGAAGCTCCTCTGTCAAGAGACCGGCGGGCGAGCGTCGGTCCAGGGACGGGCGACCTCGAGCTCGTGCGCGAGCGAGAGGAGCGTCGCCTCGCCGCCGGGCCGTGCGACGAGCTGGACCGAGAGCGGCAGGCCGTCGGAGTCAAAACCCGCGGGCACTGCGGCGGCCGGATTGCCGACGTGGTTCCAGACGCCGTTGAACGGCACCCAGCGCAGCGCGCCGTTGAGCGTGTACGGCGCCCCGCGCCCCTCGTAGCGGCCGATCGGGAGGGCCGAGC
Source organism: Solirubrobacteraceae bacterium (assembly GCA_035942495.1). Lineage (GTDB taxonomy): Bacteria > Actinomycetota > Thermoleophilia > Solirubrobacterales > Solirubrobacteraceae > CADCVQ01. The sequence goes on along the minus strand of DASZDB010000192.1, from coordinate 215 downwards.
GCGCGAGCGTCGGCCCCAGTACGACGTCGACGTCGTCGAAGATCGCGTTGACGCGGGCGGCGTCGGCGTCCTGCCGGCGGCGCGCGCGCGCGGCCGGGCGAGCCACCGCAGCGCCGAGGCGCGCGAGCCGGCGCGTGCGGCGCTCGAGGCGCTCGGGATGCGCCACCGCCTTGGCCTCGGCGTCGATCCCGGCGAGGTAGCGGGCGAGCATGTTC
>DASZDB010000191.1:0-2104 GCA_035942495.1 Solirubrobacteraceae bacterium | reverse complement strand
GGCACGGAATCATCCACGGCGAGTATCGCGCGCTCGGGCGCGATAGCCCCGGCCCGCGCGATCAGCCGGCCGAGTCGAGCGGCTGATGATGCTCGGCCGCGTGGCGCGCCCGCCGCAGCGCGGCGCGGTCCGCCTCGTCGGGCCGCGGCGCCAGCTCCTCCCACGTCAGGAAGACGAGATCGATCGCGTCCAGCCGGTCGATCTCGCGGTAGGTGCCTGGCGAGCTTAGGCGCGCGCCGGGCACGTAGACGAAGGCGCGGCCGTCGACGCCGAGGTGAAAGTACCGCCGCGTCGCGATGTGTTTGTAGGCGTGCGCGCGGTGGCCGTCCTCGAGCTCGACCTCGTGCATCCACATGAACCAGTCCGCGAGATGGACGCCGGCGATGTCGTACAGCGGCTGCCAGTTCGGCTCGACGTACTGGCACAGCTCGCCGGCGATGTCTTGTTCGCTGAGCATGTGCGCAGCGTCCGCTTCGGCGGGTGACAGAACAAGACGCGGGTGTTGCGGGAGCGCAACATCTGTGCGGCGGAAACAGCGGCGGCCGCGCCAGCGGGAGGCTGACGCGTAGGTGTTCGTAGCGAACAGAAACGCGCCAACGTAAGCGCGATGCGTCGGGAAACGCGCAACCGCGGATCCTCAGCCCTGCAGCGCCCCGCCGAGCTCCGCGCGCAGCGTGGCGATCTCCGTCACGACGGCCCCGACGTAGGCCTCTTTCAACGACGAGATGTCGTCGAGCAGGTCGTCCATGTAGGTCGGGTCGGCGCCCATGCCCTCGAGGTCGGCGAGGGCGCGCTCGGCGTAGAGGAGCCGCAGGTCGGCGCGGATCTTGGCGGCGGTGATGGTGGTTTCGGTCTGCATGGTGGTGGCGTTCACTCGTTGACCTATGGGCGTGACGAACGACCGAACACTGTTCAGCCTCTCCGCGCCGGCACCGTCGTAACGTTCAGGCTCACGAACTTCTCACTCCAACGACACATTCGTCGTAGCGCCGCGCGCGGTTCATTCCGAAGACGCCGGCGCCGGCAACCTCCGCCACCGCGGCCACGCAGCGCAGCCCGCGCATCTTCCGACGCGCGACAATGAAGCCGTGCCCGAGCTGACCCCAGGCGAGCTGCTCGGCGGCTGTCGCGTCGAGGGCGTCATCGCCCGCGGCGGCATGGGCGTCGTCTACAGAGCCGTCCAGCTCGACCTGCAGCGGCCCGTCGCGCTGAAGGTCATCACCGCCGACCGCGCCGGCGACCCGGAGTTCCGCGAGCGCTTCACGCGCGAGTCGCGGATGGCCGCCGCGATCGACCACCCCAACGTCGTCCCCGTCTACGCGGCCGGCGAGGAGAACGGGGCGCTGTACATCGTCATGCGCTACGTGCCCGGCCGCGACCTGCACGCGCTCATCAAGGACGCCGGGCCGCTGCCCGCCACGCGCGCGGCCGCGATCGTCGCCCAGGTCGCCGCGGCGCTCGACGTCGCCCACGCCGCCGGGCTCGTGCACCGCGACGTCAAGCCCGCCAACGTGCTGCTCGCCGCCGGCGCCGGCGACCACGCCTACCTCAGCGACTTCGGCCTCATGCGCACGCTCGACCCGCTCGAGCCGCTGACCGACAGCGGCAGCTGGATCGGCACCGTCGACTTCGCCTCGCCCGAGCAGCTCGCCGGCGAGCGCGTCGACGCGCGGTCGGACGTCTACTCGCTGGGCTGCGTGCTCTACGCCGCGCTCACCGGCGTCCCGCCGTTCCCGCGCGAGACGGTCCCGGCGACGCTGCTCGCCCACCTGCGCGATCCGATCCCGCGCCCGTCGATGAAGGACCCGAGGCACCACCACTTCGACCGCATCGTCGCGCGCGCGCTCGCCAAGGAGGCCGACGATCGCTACCCCTCGGCCGGCGATGTCGGCCGCGCGGCGCTCGCGGCCGCGCGCGGCGAGCCGGTGACGGAGACCGAACGCACTGTCGCGATCGGCTCGGCGGCGCCCGGCGGCATCGAAGCGAAAGACGTGACCGCGCCGACCGCGATCGCTCCACCGCGGCCCGAGCGCCCACCGCGGGCGACGCGCACCGCGTCGCCGGCGCCGCAACCCGCCGCGGCGCCGCAACGGCTGTGGTCCGG
>DASZDB010000190.1:0-2472 GCA_035942495.1 Solirubrobacteraceae bacterium | reverse complement strand
CGGCGGCCCCGCCAAGAACGCCGCGCAGGCCTACACGCCCGGCCCGATCGGCGTCATCAGCCGCTCGGGCGGCATGACCACGGAGATGTCCTCGACGCTGTCGGCGGCGTCGCTCGGCCAGTCGACGGCCGTCTCGATCGGCGGCGACGCGATCATCGGCTCGTCGTACGCCGAGCTCATGCCCTTCTTCCAGGCCGACAAGCACACCGAGGGCATCGTGATCTACACCGAGCCCGGCGGCCGCATGGAGGCCGAGCTGGCCAAGTGGGTCATCGACAACGACTGCCGCATGCCGATCGTCGCCTTCATGGCCGGGCGCTTCATGGACGAGATGCCGGGCATGAGCTTCGGCCACGCCGGCACGATCGTCGAGGGCAAGGAGGACACCGCGGCCGAGAAGATCGCCCGCCTCGCCGACGCGGGCATCACGGTCGCCGAGGAGATCTCGGAGATCCCGGACATCATGAAGTCCAAGCTGCCGGCCCACGTCGAGCACCTCAAGCCGCCCGGCGTGAGCGTTCCCTCCTGGACCCACGGCGCATCATGAGGACCGACGGCATCTTCATCGGCATCGAGGTCGACGACGAGGCGCTCAAGAGCGCGCCCGACCTCGCCAAGCACCTCGACACGGTCTGCCCCGTCGACATCTACAAAGAGGTCGGCGACGGCGGCCTGGAGATCGTCGAGCGCAACGTCGACGAGTGCGTCCTGTGCCGGCTGTGCCTGGAGACCGCGCACATCGACGTCGGCGAGGACGCGGTGCGCGTGATCAAGCTCTACGACGGCGGCGCGACGCTCGAGTAGCGCGCTGCGCTGCGGCGGGCGGGGTCAGGTTCCGCCGGCGGCGAGCTGCTCGCGCGCGTACGCGTCGAGCCTGGCCAGCTCCTCGGCGTACATCTTGCGCATCACCTTCGGCGCGAACGTGCGCTCGAAGAAGCCGCCGATGCCGCCGGCGCCGTTCCACGTCGTCTCGATCTTCACGGCGCAGGCGTCCTCGCCCGCCGGCGTGATGGTGAACGTCGTCACGAGCGACGAGTTCTGGTCGGTCTCGCTGATGACGCGCCCGGGCTCGGGCTCGTCGACACGCATGGTGTACTGGCGCTCGCGGCCGCCGGCGGTCACCTTGAAGCGATGCAGCGTGCCGGCGCCGACACCACCCTCGAGGACCTCGAAATCCGAGAAGCCCTCGGGCAGGATGTTGCGGTGGTGCTCGTCGTCGGCGATCAGGCGGTACGTCAGCGCTGCGGGCGCGCCGACGGCTCCTTCCCTCGCAACGGTGATCTTCCCCATGTGGCACCCCTAACGCCGCCGTGCTCGAACGCAGCGGGGCGGGCGCGCGACACCGCGCGGTCAGCGCCCTCGCTCGGACCTGTCTTCGTCCGGCAGCGTCACCGGGCCGCCGGGCAGATGGACGACGAACCGCGTGGTTCCGGGCAGCGCAGCATCCTGCTGCATCGTCTGCAGCAGCCGCAGGTTCATGAGCCCGGGCGTGGAGTCCATGACGCGGGCGGCGTTGGCGAGGCTGCGCAGCGCTGCGGCCTCCCCGCGGGCGCGCTCCAGCGCGGCGCGACCCTCGGCGCGGGCCTGCAGCACCTCGGCATACGCGGACTTCAGGCTGCCCGGCAGCATGAGGTCGCGCAGCTGCACGGATTCGATCTGAACGCCGAGGTCGGGGGCCATGGTGGCGACGAGCTCGCTCAGCTGCACGCCGAGATCAAGCCGATGCTCGAGCAGGTCGTCGACCGACTGCTGCCCGATCGCGGCACGCAGCGCGAGTTGTGCGGCGAGGTGCAGCTCGTGCTCGTAGCTTTCGAACTCGTGCGTGGCGCGCGCCGGGTCGCTCACCCGATAGGCGACCATCACGCTGGCGCGCAGCTGCACGCTGTCGCTCGTCAGCACCTCCTGCGAGCCGACCGTGAGCAGGCGCCGGCGCGCGTCGACCCGCGCGACGCGGATGTGCGAGCCGACGAGCCAGTGGCGACCCGCCGAGAGCAGGCCGTCGAAGCGTCCCTTGCGGTACAGCAGCCCGACTTCGGTCTCATGGATGGTGATGCGGCGGATCATGCGAAGGAGAGGCTCGTCCGCGAGGACCGCCGGGGCGCGGCGGGGGTCTTAACCCGCAGGGCCGAGCACCGGCTGCACGAGCGCCGGCCCCCGGGGACGAGCTGGGAATTGGGAGTCGAACCCATAGGTCACCTGAGATCGTCCGAGACCCAATGCGCGGAACGCCGTACCGGGACCCCGGCGGCGCCGCTCGAAGCCTCGGACGGGACCCTCCCGCTATCGGCAGGTGCACGCGGTCCCTTGACCCCACGTCCGCCTACGGCCGTACGTCAGAGGACCAGGTCAAGCTGCCCGAGCTGCAGCTTGTCGCCCGGGAGGACCTCGGCCTGGGTGATCCAGCGGCCGTTGACGAAGGTGCCGTTCGTCGAACCCAGATCGGTCACGATCACGCGATCGCCGTCGCGGGTC
>DASZDB010000189.1:0-3254 GCA_035942495.1 Solirubrobacteraceae bacterium | reverse complement strand
CCTACGAGGAGCACGCCACTCCGATCGCGCGGCTGCGCAGCCACGCGCTCGCCCTGCCGGCGCACGTCCTCGCCGAGACCGAGGACTGGCGCGTGCCGATCGCCCCGGGGCTGCGCAGCGCCGAGGCCGTCGCGCGGCTCGGAGGCCGGCCGGCGGACGGAGAGTCGGTCGCCGAGCACGAGGACGCCGTGCTCGCCCTGCTGCATCCCGACGGCGCGGACGGCGCGGACGGATCGGGCGCGGCCGGTCGTCCGCACGACGATCCCGACCCCGCACGGCGGATCGCCCGGCGCATCCTGCAGCGCCTCAACGGCATGGGCAAGTGGGGCGGCTACCACACGGACTTCCGACATCTCGCGCGCGGCTTCGCGGGCAACGAGCGCGCGCTCGCCGACGAGGTCGGCGAGGCGCTGATCACGGCGGGACTGCTGGCCGAGAAGCCGAGCGTCGGTCAGCGCCACGTGTTCCTCAACTCGCGCCGCGCCGCGGACATCCACGCCCTGATCGACCGCGGTGTGCTGCCGCGCGACCTGCGGCTGCCGTAGGTTACGGCGCGCCGTGCTGCTCGACACGCTGTCAACGAAGGCGTTCACCGCCCGCCAACTCGCCGAGAGCGGCATGTTCGCGCCGACGCGCCCGGACCGCCTCGCGCGGGTCGTCAAGGCGCTGCGCGGATGGGGGCCGACGATCGCCGGCGGCTACGCCGCGAACGCGATCCGCTTCCCCGACGCGACCGCGATCATCGACGAACACGGCGCGCTGACGTTCAGCGAGCTGCACCGGCGCACGAATGCGCTCGCGCACGCCTGGAGCGACGACGGAATCGTGGAGGGCGACGCGATCGCGCTGCTGTGTCGCAACCACCGCGGCTTCGTCGAAGCGCTGGTCGCCGCTTCGAAGCTCGGCGCCCACGCGCTGTTTCTCAACACCGGTTTCTCGGCGCCGCAGCTGGCGGGCGTCTGCGCGATCGAGGACCCCCGCGCGATCGTCTACGACGAGGAGTTCGCCGCCCTCGTCGAGGACTCGGCGCACGGGCGCCGCCGCTACGTCGCGTGGACCGATCCCGGCTGCGCACCGCCGGCCGGCGCCGCATCGCTCGAGGCGCTGATCGAGCGCGGCGACCCCGGCGACGTCGTGCCGCCGCAGACCAAGGGCCGCATCGTGATCCTCACGAGCGGCACGACGGGCGCGCCGAAGGGCGCCAATCGCAAGGAGCCCACGACGCTCGACCCGGCCGCGGCGCTCCTGTCGAAGATCCCGCTGCGCGCCCGCGGGCGAACGCTCATCGCGGCGCCGCTGTTTCACTCCTGGGGCCTGGCGCACTTCGCGCTGGGCATCGCCCTGGCGTCGACGCTCGTCCTGCGCCGGCGCTTCGATCCGGAGGACACGCTGCGGGCGATCGACGAGCACGGCGCGACGGCGCTCGTCGTCGTCCCCGTGATGCTGCAGCGGATCCTCGACTGCGGCCCGAAGGTCGTGCGCCGCTACGACAGCGGCTCGCTGCGCGTGATCGCCGCCAGCGGCTCGGCGCTGCCGGGTGAGCTGGCGACGCGGGTCATGGAGACGTTCGGAGACGTCCTCTACAACCTCTACGGCTCCACGGAGGTGGCCTGGGCGACGGTCGCGACGCCCGCGGACCTGCGCGCCGCGCCGGGCACCGCCGGGCGACCGCCGCGCGGGACCGTCGTGCGCCTCTTCGACGCCGACGGCGAGGAGGTCGGCCCCGGCGAGACCGGGCGCATCTTCGTCGGCAACGAGCTCGTCTTCGACGGCTACACCGGCGGCGGCGACAAGGACGTCATCGACGGCCTGCTGTCCACCGGCGACGTCGGCCACTTCGACCAGGACGACCGCCTGTTCGTCGACGGCCGCGACGACGAGATGATCATCTCGGGCGGTGAGAACGTCTTCCCGCGCGAGGTCGAGGACACGATCTGCGCGCTCGAGGGCGTCGTCGACGTCGCCGCGATCGGCGTCGAAGACGCGCGCTTCGGGCAGCGGCTGCGGGCCTTCGTCGTGCGCAGCGCGGGCTCGACGGTCACCGAGCAGGACGTCAAGGCGCACGTCAAGGCCAACCTCGCCCGCTTCAAGGTCCCGCGCGACGTCGTCTTTCTCGACGAGCTGCCGCGCAACGCGACGGGCAAGGTCGTCAAGCGCGAGCTCGCCGCGCTGCCTGCCCCGAAGCACGCACCGGCTGAGCGCTAGCCTGCAAAGGGCAATGCCGGCCCGCACGGACAGCTTCGATCTCGGCCGCCTGCGGCTGACCTCCGGCGAAGGGCGCAGGCTCGTGCTCGAGGTCGGCCTCGACCCGCTGCAGTTCGGCGGAGAGACCTACGCCATGACGCCCGATGTGGTCGAGGCGATCCTCGACATCTCGCGCACGACGCACAACGGCTACGCGCTGCGGCTGCGCTTCGACGCGTCGCTGCGCGGCCCCTGCATGCGCTGCCTGGAGCCCGCCGAGCCCGCCGTCAGCGTCGACAGCCGGGAGGTCGATCAGCCCGGCGACGTCGAGGAGCTGCGCAGCCCGTACGTCGAGGACGAGGTGCTCGACCTGCACGCCTGGGCGCGTGACGCGCTCGCGCTCGCGCTGCCCGTCCAGCTGCTCTGCCGCGCCGACTGCGCCGGGCTGTGCCCGATCTGCGGCACCGACCTCAACACGGCCGAGCGGGCGGGCGCGGTTCACACGCACGAGCGGGAGCCCGACCCGCGCTGGGCCAAGCTCGGCGAGCTGAAGTTCGACTGACTCAGACGGTGCGCGAGCGGCTGGAGCGGCTCGCGCGGATGTCGCCGGCGGGGAAGTACACGCCGTCGTCGGGCTCGGGCGGCAGCGCCGCCGGCGGCTGGGCGTACGGCACCGGCGGTGCGTTGCTGCGGCCGATGCGGTCGAGGTCCTCGCGCGCGGCGACAAGCGGGCTGACCGCGGGCGCCAGCGCGACGTGCTTGGCCTCGTCGAACAGGTCGCGGTAGCCCCCCGTGCCGAGCGGCTCGAAGTTCACGTCGACGTCGACGTAGCGCGTCATGAACGAGCACGGCGCGATCTCGCGCAGGTCGCAGCGCCGATAGTCCACCTGCGTCGACGCGAGCGTCCCGGCGATGCCCAGCTCGCCGTCGATCGCCTGCAGCGCGGCGTTCAGCCGCTCGACGTTGCGCCCGTAGGCGCCGGGCACGATCGCGACGCCCGAGACGAAGCCGCCGTTGTTGTAGATCGCCTCGGCCACGTCGCCGACGAGCACGAACTCGACGTCGTGCTG
>DASZDB010000188.1:0-8282 GCA_035942495.1 Solirubrobacteraceae bacterium | reverse complement strand
CTCATCGGGCCTGCGATACGAGCTCGGCGCGCCGCCCGGCGCGGGACGCCGGCACGATCAGCGGTGCGCCGGTCTCGGGATCGTCGATGACGCGGCAGCGCAGGCCGAAGACGTGCTCGACGAGCGCCGCGTCGACGATCGTGGCGGGGTCGCCGGCGGCGACGATCTGCCCCTCGGACATCGCGATGAGGTGCGTCGCGTAGCGACAGGCGTGGTTGAGGTCGTGCAGCACGGCGACGATGGTGTGTCCGCGCTGCTCGTGCAGGTCGGCGCACAGGTCGAGCACCTCGATCTGGTGGGCGATGTCGAGGAAGGTCGTCGGCTCGTCGAGCAGCAGCAGCGGCGTCTGCTGGGCAAGGGCCATCGCCAGCCAGACGCGCTGGCGCTGCCCACCGGAGAGCTCGTCGACGGCGCGCTCGGCGAGATCCTCCACGCCGGTGGATCGCATCGCGTCGAGCACGACGCGCTCGTCGTCGCGCGTCCACTGGCGCAGCAGTCCCTGGTGCGGGTAGCGCCCGCGCGCGACGAGGTCGGCCGCTGTGATCGCATCCGGGGCGATCGGCGTCTGCGGCAGCAGGCCCAGTCGCCGCGCGACCTCCTTGGAGCCGATCGAGCCGATCGCGTGCCCATCGAGGATCACCGATCCGGCCGCGGGCTTGAGCATCCGCGCCAGGGCGCGCAGCAGCGTCGACTTGCCGCAAGCGTTCGGGCCGACGATGACGGTGAAGGCCTCGTCGGGGATCTGCACGTCGAGTTGCTCGCAGACGACCCGCTGGTCGTAGGCCAGGGTCAGGCCGCGGCCGCTCAGCCGCGGGCCGGTCGTGCTGGTGGTGCAGGTCATGCGGTCCCCTTGCGCCATTCGCGGGTCAACAGCCAGATGAGGTACAGGCCGCCCAGGGCGCCGGTCAGCACGCCGACGGGCAGCCGCGTGTCGCCGAACAGGCGTTGGCTTGCGTAGTCGGCGCCGACGAGCAGCACGGCGCCGGTCAGCGCTGCGCAGCCGATGCCCGGCCCCGTCGCGCGCGTCAGTCGCCGCGCGATCTGCGGTGCCGCGAGCGCGACGAAGACGACCGGTCCGGCCGAGGCCGTCGCCACCGTCACGAGCGCGACGGCCACGAAGATGAGCGCCACGCGCGAGCGCTCGACGGCGACGCCGAGTGCCCCCGCCGCCTCGTCGCCGAGCTCGAGCATCCGCAGCGGGCGGGCCAGCATCGCGGTCAGCGGCAGCAGCACGATCAGAGCGCACGCGACGGGTTGAACGTGCTCCCAGCCGCGGCCGTTGAGGCTGCCCGTCAGCCAGACCTGCGCCGTCATCGCCAGGTCGAGCGACGCACGTGTCAGCAGATACTGCGTGACCGCGATGAGCATGAAGCTGATCGCGATGCCGACCAGCACGAAGCGGTAGCCCTCGACACCGTGTCGCAAGGCCAGCAGATACACGACCAGCGCCGTCGCCAGGCCGCCGACCACCGAGCCGGCGGCGATCGCGAACGTGCCGCCGCCGAACACCAGGATCTCGAGCACCGCGCCGGCGGAGGCGCCCTGCACGGGTCCGATGATGTCCGGGGATCCGAGCGGGTTGCGGGTGATGCTCTGAAAGATCGCGCCGCCCGCGCCGAGCGCCGCGCCGACCAGGACCCCCGTCAAGCCGCGGGGCAGGCGCAACGTCTCGATGACGAAGCGCGTGCCCTGATCGCCGCCGCCGAGCAGCGTCGAGACGACGTCGACGGGTGCGATCGGGTAGTCACCGGTCCCGATCGAGAGGATGAGCAGCACGACGAGGAGCGCCGTCAGCGCGAGGCCGACGGCGACGCTGCGCGGCGCGACGCGCAGCGACCCGCCCAGCGGCGCCAGCCGCACCACCCGCCCGATTCCGGCGACGTCGCTGGTGCTCACAGCTGCGCGATCCGCCTGCGACGAACGATCGCGATGAACACCGGGGCGCCGAGCAGCGCGCTGACGATCCCGACCTCGATTTCGCCCGGTCGCGCGACGACGCGGCCGATGATGTCCGCGCCGAGCAGCATCACCGGCGCGAGCACGGCGCAGAGGGGCAGCACCCAGCGCTGGTCGGGACCGGCGATCGCGCGCGCGACGTGCGGGACCGCGAGCCCGACGAAGACGATCGGCCCGGCGGCCGCGGTGGCGGCGCCGCACAACAACATGACCGCGACGGCGCCGAGCGCGCGCGTTCGGCCGGGGCTGGCGCCGAGACCGCGGCTGGCCTCGTCGCCGAGCGCGAGCGTGTTCAGCGCGCGCGACATCGCGAAGGCCAGCAGCAAGCCGACGGCGATGAACGGCGCGATCAGTGCGGTCAGTGACATCGGCTGTCCCGACAGTGCGCCGACCTGCCAGAAGCGATACTCGTCGAAGGCGGCTCGATCGACGAGCACGAGCCCTTGGACATAGGCGTTGAGCGCGAACATCACCGCGATGCCGGCGAGCGCGAGCCGCACGGGTGACGCGCCGCCGCGACCCGTGGCGCCGATCGCGTAGACGACGACCGATGCCAGCGCGGCACCGGCGAACGCGAACCAGATGTAGACGATCGGATCGGCCGGGCCCACCAACACCGCGGCCGTGACGATGGCCGCTGCTGCACCTGCGCTGACGCCGAGCAGCCCCGGCTCGGCCAGCGGGTTGCGCGTCAGCGCCTGCATCAACCCGCCCGCCACGCCGAGCGCCATGCCGACCAACAGCCCGAGCAGCGTCCGCGGGATCCGCAGGTCGTGCACGATGACCGCCTCATCCGAACCGTCGGGCGACCACACAAGCTGCCAGACGCGATCAAGCGCGATCGGCTGCGCCCCGACGCACACGCTCAGCACGAGCACCGCAACCAGTGCGAGCAGCGCTGCCAGCAGTCCGACCGAGCGTCGCGCCGAGCCCGAGCCGCGAAGCCGCGGAGCGAAGACCGCGCCAGCGCTGCGGGACGCGTCGCGCGCGAGGATCGCGGCCGCGGAATCGGCGGCGCAATCCCCGCTGCGAAGCTCACGTACACGGGGCGCCATTAGGGGAACCTAACATTTTCCGGCCGGTTTAGTTAGGGTGGCCTAAACCCGCGACGGATGGAGACGGCGATGACGATGACCCACGCGACCCGGCGCGCGCTCGGCCTTGCAGCGCTCCTGCTGGCGCTCACCCTGTCCGCCTGTGGATCGGAGGACGAGCCCACGGCCGCCGCCGAAGCCACCGAGACGACCGGCGCGTTCCCCGTCACCCTGACCACGAAGCCCGGACGTGTCACGATCGACGCCGAGCCCAAGCGCGTGGTCACGCTCGACTTTCCGAGCACCGACGCAGTGCTCGCCCTCGGCGTCACCCCGGTCGCGATGGCGAAGGTCAGCTACGTCCCAGGCGACGTGCAGACCTGGACCAAGGCCGCGCTGAAGGGCACGAGTCCCGAACAGTTCAGCGCCGACGTCGACATTCCGCTGGAGAAGATCGCGGCGTTGCGTCCCGACCTCATCGTCGGCACCAACGCCTACAACCTCGAACCCGTCTACAGCAAGCTCAGCCAGATCGCGCCCGTCGTCAGCTACGTCAAGGCTGCGGGCGCCGACCAGTGGCAGCAGTCGACGTTGCTCGTCGGTCAAGCGCTCGGACGCGAGGCCCAGGCCCGCAAGCTCGTCGCCGACACCGAGGCTTCCATCGCCAAGACTGCCTCCGAGCACCCCAGCTTCACGGGGAAGACGCTGACGCTGTTCAACTACGCCGAGCGCCAGGCCTATGCGATCAGCAGCGCCGAGGACTTCTCGATCGTCTTTCTCAGCTCGCTGGGCTTCAAGCTTGCACCCGCGATCGAGCGTGCCGAGGCGACCGACAAGGACGACGACTTCGGCGAAGCGCGCCTGCCCGTCAGCGACGAGCGGCTGAAGCTGCTTGACGCCGACGTCGTCCTCGGCACCTCCTCTGACTCAGCGGCATCGCTGAAGTCATTCGCCCGCCGCCCGCTGTTTCGCCGCCTGTCCGCCGTCAAGCGCGGCGCCTACGAGACGCTCGAGATCGGCCCCGCCACCTCGATCGCGTTCCCGTCGGTCCTGAGCATCAACTGGGCGATCGACAACCTCGTACCGGTCCTCGACCGCCTCACCACCGAATGAGCCCCCGCAGCCCGCGACAGAGCACGACCTCGCCGCAATCGAGATCCTCGGGCCTCACCCCGCCGCGGCGTAGCGCCGCCGGCGCAGGGAACCACGACCGCTCGCCTAATCTCCTTGAATGTGCGGAATCGTCGGATACGTCGGCCGGCGCTCGGCCCAGGAGATCCTCCTGGCCGGGCTGGAGAAGCTCGAATACCGCGGCTATGACTCCGCGGGCGTGTCGGTCCTCGCCGAAGGCGAGATCGCCTCGGTGCGGGCGGTCGGCAACCTCAGCAAGCTTCGCGAGGCCGTCGAGCACGGCAGCGGGGGTGCCGACCCGCACGAGAGCGGCCCGCCCGTAGCGGTCGCGGTCGCCGAGCAGGAGGACGCGACGACCGGCATCGGCCACACCCGCTGGGCCACCCACGGCCGCGTCACCGAGACCAACGCGCATCCGCACTTCGACACGACCGACCGCGTCCACGTCGTCGTCAACGGCATCGTCGAGAACTACCTCGTGCTCAAGCAGCGCATGTGCGACATGGGCGCCGCCTACACGTCCGAGACCGATGCCGAGGTGATCGCCCATCTCATCTCCCACCACATGGCGCGCGGCAGCCTCGTCGAGGCCGTCTGCGCCGCGTACGACGAGCTCGAGGGCCACTACGCCTTCGTGGCGATGAGCGCCGACGAGCCCGGCACGCTCGTGGGGGCGCGCAAGGAGTGCCCGCTGATCGTCGGCCGCGGCGACGGCGAGCAGTTCCTCGGCTCCGCGGTGCCGGCGTTTCTCGCCCACACGCGCGACGTGCAGTTCATCGAGAACGGCGAGATCGTCGTGCTGCGCCCCGACGGCGTGCAGTTCCTCACGCCCGACGGTACCCCGCTGGAACGCGAGATCACGCACGTCGACTGGGACGAGGCGACCGCCGAGAAGGGCGGCTACGAGACGTTCATGCTCAAGGAGATCCACGAGCAGGCCGACGCCGTCGCCGAGACGGTCGCCGACCGCACCGCGCGCGGCGACGGGGTCGACCTCGCCGAGGCCGAGCTCGACGAGTCGTTGCTGCAGAACATCGACCGGATCCTGATCCTCGCAGCGGGCACGTCGTTTCATGCCGGCCTGATCGGCCGCTACGCGATCGAGGAATGGGCGCGCATCCCCGTCGACATGGACATCGCGTCGGAGTGGCGCTACCGCAACCCGATCGTCTCCGAACGCGAGCTGGTCATCGGCATCACGCAGTCCGGCGAGACGGCCGACACGCTCGCGGCGATGCGCTTGGCGCAGGAGCGCGGCGCGAAGGTGCTGGCCTGCACGAACGTCGTCGGCTCGCAGGCGACGCGCGACGCCGACGGCGTGCTCTACACCCGCGCGGGCCTGGAGGTGTCGGTCGCCGCGACGAAGACGTTCGTCTGCCAGGTCGCGGCGATGTACCTGCTCGCGCTGCGCCTCGCCGAGCTGCGCGGCACGATGGCGCCCGAGCGCATCGCGGAGCTCGTCGGAGAGATCAAGCACATGCCCCACCGCATCACCGAGCTCATCGACCGCCTCGACGCGCCGGTCAAGGCGGCCGCCGAGCGCCACGCGGACTCCGGCTTCTACCTGTACCTCGGCCGCCACGTCGGCCGTGCGGTCGCGCTCGAGGGCGCGCTGAAGCTCAAGGAGATCTCCTACATCGCGACCGACGCCTACGCCGGCGGCGAGATGAAGCACGGCCCGATCGCGCTGCTCGACGAGTCGACGCCGGTCGTCTGCGTCGCCACCGACATGCCGATCCTCGACAAGATGATCTCCAACATCCAGGAGGTCCGGGCTCGGGGCGCGCACGTCATCGCGATCGCCACGGAGGGCGACAGCCGCCTCGAACCCGTCGCCGAGGAGATCATCTACATCCCGCGTACCGACTGGATGCTGCAGGCCCTGCTCGCGGTGATCCCGCTGCAGCTGTTCGCCTACTACGTCGCCCGCAAGCGCGGCCTGAACGTCGACCAGCCGCGCAACCTCGCCAAGACGGTCACGGTCGAGTAGCGCGGGGCGGCGGGGCGGTGTCAATCGGGATCGACCTGTTGGAGATCGAGCGCATGGAGGAGGCGCTCGAGCGCCGGCCGGCGCTCGCGCAGCGGCTGTTCACCGACGCCGAACGGGCCTACGCCGCGCGCCGCGCGCGGCCCGGCCAGCACCTCGCGGCGCGCTTCTGTGCCAAGGAGGCCGTCGCCAAGGCGCTGCGCCTGGAGGCATGGAACCCGCGCGACATCGAGGTCGTGGGGGAGGGCGCCGCGACGGGCGTCGCGCTGCACGGCGCGCTCGGCGAGCTCGGCGTGCAGGTCGACATCTCGATGACGCACTCGAAGGCGACCGCGGGCGCCGTCGCGATGGTGCGCGCCGAGTGAGCGCGGGCGGCGAACCGCTGCCCGACTGGCTCGAGCCGCTCTTCGGCGCCGAGCAGATGCGCGCGATCGATCGCTGGGCGATCGAGCAACGGGGCATTCCGTCGCTGGACCTCATGGAGCGCGCCGGCGCCGGCCTCACGGTGCACACCGACCGGCTCGTGCCGCGCGGCCCGATCGCGATCGTCTGCGGCAAGGGCAACAACGGCGGCGACGGGCTCGTCGCGGGGCGCCTGTTGCGCGGCTTCGGGCGCACCGTGCGCGTCCTGCTGCTGGCCGCGCCCGCCGAGTACACCGGCGACGCGGCCGCCAACCTGCGCCGCCTGGAGGACCGGCACGAGCCGTTCGAGGCACGCGCGCTCGAGGGCGCGGCGGTCGTCATCGACGCGATCCTCGGTACCGGATCCGCGGGCGAGCCGCGCGGGCGCGCGGCGGATGCGATCGAGGCGCTCGCGACCTTCGAGGGCCCGATCGTCGCCGCGGACATCGCGAGCGGGGTCGCCGCGTCGACGGGCGAGACGGCTGGGGTGTCGGTCACGGCGTCCGCGACGGTCACCTTCGCGGCCGCCAAGCCGGGTCACTGGATCGCGCCGGGCAAGCAGGCCTGCGGCGAGCGCATCGTCGTGGACATCGGGATCCCGCCCGGCGCGCCGGTGGCGCCGGACGCCGCCCTGCTGACCGATCGCGTCCACGCGCTCGTGCCCGGCCGCGACGCGCCCGCCACGAAGTTCAGCTCCGGCCACGTCGTGCTCGCCGGCGGCTCGCGCGGCCTGACCGGCGCGCCCTGCCTCGCCGCCGAGGCCGCGATGCGCGCGGGCGCCGGTTACGTCACCGCGCTCGTGCCGGCGTCGCTGGAGCCGATCTTCGAGATCCGGCTGCTGGAGGTGATGACGCGGGCGCTGGCCGACGAGGACGGCGCGCTGACGCGCCTGGCGGTCGACGACGCGCTCGAGGCGACCGCGCGTGCGGGGGCGCTCGTGCTCGGCCCCGGCGCCGGACGCAGCGACGGCACGTTCGCGTTCCTGCGCGAGCTCGCGGCACAGGCGGAAGCGGGGCTGCTGCTGGACGCCGACGGGCTCAACGCACATGCCGGGCAGCTCGAGGCGCTGGCCGCGCGGACCGCTCCCACGATCCTCACCCCGCACGCGGGTGAGCTCGCGCGGCTGCTCGACGCGTCGAGCGACGAGGTCCGCCGCCGCCGGCTGCACAGCGCGCGCGAGGCGGCCCGCCGCGCGCAGGCGATCGTCGTGCTCAAGGGCGACGACACGATCATCGCCCGGCCCGACGGGCTGGCCGCCGTCAACGACCTCAGCGCCCCGGCGCTCGCGACCGCCGGCACCGGCGACGTCCTGAGCGGGGTCATCGCCGCCCATCTCGCCAAGGGCATGGATCCGTTCGCCGCGGCGTGCGCGGGGGTGCGCCGGCACGCCGCGGCCGGACGTGTCGCCGCGCAGGAGCACGGCGCCGGGGGCGTGATCGCGCGCGACGTCATCGCGGCGCTGGCGCGCGCGTCGCACGGCGAGCCCGCCGCCGCCGGCGAGTAGCCTTCGCGCGGGATGGCGGTCCAGCAGGACGTGGCGGTTCGCGCGGTCGCCCGCGTCAACCTCGCGGCGATCGAGCGCAACGCGGCGCGGATGCGGCGCGAGCTGTCCTCGCAGGGCGCGCTGTGCGCGGTCGTCAAGGCCGACGCCTACGGTCACGGCGCGGTGCCGTGTGCACGCGCGGCGCTCGCCGGCGGCGCCACGTGGCTCGGGGTCGTGACGGCGGGCGAGGCGGCGCAGCTGCGCGCGGCCGGGATCCACGCGCCGATCC